>JACREZ010000033.1 GCA_016212665.1 Ignavibacteriota bacterium | reverse complement strand
GGAATTTCTTGCACGGTCGTATTTGACCATGCGACACATCCCGCTCGGTGTGTAGCACAACAGAAGGACTCGCTCAATAGATACAGAAGACTTGTTCAAGGATTGGCACTCGTCAAGAGGGCAGGGGTGTGCTTTATTTAATGGATAACGTAGTTCTCTTTTTTTGAACATCGTTCGTTCTAATTCCTCTGTTTTATTTCCTCATCCACCATTTCATAGGTGTATCTAGTTCTTACTTTTCACGTATTTGTTGGATTTGCCCCTCATAATTTTCCATGTCGGATTTTAGATATTTTTCGTCTATCCGTTTCAGGATATCGGAGATGATAGTTTTTGTGGCTTCCGGCTTAGCAATGTTCTTTGCGTTATTTTTCATAGCGGATAAGCTGACAGGTTCTTCAATCAATCGGTTAAGTTTGTATCTCATGTTGATGAAACTTGACACACGTTGCGCTACACCTGTTTCACACAGGTAGTCGGCATTTCTTCCTTCCTGTCCGGGAACCGGGTCGAAGATGAGCATGGGAAGATGTTTGCTGAGTGCCTCGGAGACTGTTAGTCCTCCCGATTTTGTAATAAGAATATCGGATACATCCATCAATTTATCAATGAATGTAACGTACTCGTACAACTTGAAGTTGATGTTCCTCGGAATTTCTAACGTTGATAGTGTGTCGAACAATTTTTTGTTCTTGCCACAGACGACAAGAACTTGAAATTTTCTTTGTTTGAGGGAAGAAAGAAACTCGATGATATTAGGAACGAGTTTATCAATCACCCCGATGCCGTAACCGCCGGAGAGAATCAATATAGTGAATCTGTCCCGTTCAACTCTGAGTTCTTTTCGAATTGAGTTTCTATTTCCGATGTGTGTAAACTCCGGAGCGACAGGAATTCCAGTTACAGAAATTTTTTCTTCAGAGATTCCGTGCGATTGAACCGTCCATGCGGCTTCTTCAGTCGCGACGTAATACTGTTTTATTAGCGGACTAATCCAGAGTGAATGAACATCGTAATCAGTCGGTACAACATGGTAAGGTATCTTCCATGATTTTTTCTGCATCTCCTCCGAAATGGAAACATAAGGAAGGAAGTGAGTGCAAAGTACGGCTGATGGTTTCCATTCATTCAGATACTGAAGATACTTTTTGAAATTAAATTGGTCGAACAGTTTCAGAAGCGGGTGTTTCGGTTTGATGATGCCTTGTGATTCGGATTTCTTGTAAATGAATCCCCACAGTTCCGGTGCATGTCCGGCAATTGTATTGTTGACCTGACTATAGATTTTTCTGAATAAGGGAGTAGTGAAATCCAGAATGTCACGGTGTTCTACCTCAACAGAACTGAAAAGAGTTTCGGCAGTTCGCTTCAGAGCATCCGCCGCGCGAACATGACCGGCGCCAGCAGTTGTGGAGAGAAGAAGAAGTTTCTTTGATTTCACTTTTGTTTAATGGTTAGAGTTTAGGAATCACTTAAGTTTGATGCTTAATGCTTTGACTCAAAACTTGAAACGAATAACTCAAACAAAAAACCAAAAACTACAAACCTACTAAACATGTACAAGAAATGAAATCAAGTGTCGATTAAATACAATTGAGTTTTCAAGATTACTCATGTGCGCCGCGTTTGGAATGATGTACATTTCAGAATGGGGAATTTTTTTCTGTATTGCCTGTGAAGCAGAAGGAGGAGTAAGGGCGTCATGTTCACCGATGAGAATAAGTGTAGGGACGTTGATTCTTGAAAGCGATTCCGTTGTATCGGTTCGTGCGGCAAGTGCGATGAGTGTTCCGCAAATTCCAATTGGAGGATTGGTGTTGATAATGGTTCGAATCAACTCAATGGCTTTGGGATTTGTCCCGAATGTCTGTTCATCAAACACTGCTTTGAGGAAGCCCTCCGAAAATGCTTTCAAGCCCTTCGCTTTGATGATGTTAATTTGACTCGCTCTTTTGATTTTGTTTTCGTTTGTATCGGCTTCGCTTTTTGTATCACACAATACCAACGCGCGGACTCGTTCGAGATGTCGTTCGATTGTTCGGAGAGCGATGTAACCGCCCATTGATAATCCGACAAGAACCACGTCCCGCAGTTTCAAAGCATCCAACAAGTCAATCAGATCATCAACAAACAATTCAATGGTGTATTGTCCATCGCCGACTTCACTTTTGCCATGACCTCGTACATCATAAGTTATACAAAAATATTTTTCTTTCAACGCGTCTACTTGCGGCTTCCACATTTCTTTGCTGAAGGGGAAACCATGAATGAAGACTATCGGCAGATGTGATGGATTGCCGAATGTTTCGTAAGCGATGATGCCTTTGATTTTGTTTGTTACCATACTCCGTCGGAGTGCGGATTGTTTTCTTTTAATTTTCTTCCGATTTCAACAATTTCTTGTTCATCTACGAGGTCTTCAAACATCGGGAAGAACTCACGCTCTTCACAACGGATATGAGATTCAAGAAGTTGACCAAAATTTTTCAGGCGAGATTCTAATGTTGATGGGTCAGGATTTCGGAAGTATTCGATTTCGTTTTTCATTTCGACATGTTCGTTCCTGAGCCATGCGATGATGCGTGTGTTCTCTCCGAAGAATTTTTCTGCCTGAGGAAATAAAAACCTTTCCTCTGCATCGAAGTGTTGTTCGAGATGTTCTTCAAAAAAATTTACAACGTATTCCGCTTGCCATTTCGGGTCGTGCGACCACAATCGTTCAAGCGCTTGCTTGCCTTGTTGAAGTCGAACGGCGAGAAGTAATCCTTCATGATGTTCGCGGGAAAACGGGATGAGTGATTCATGACGCTCCATGCTTGTTCCTTTCGGGTATTAAAACTGAAGTGAGGACTGAAGTTAATAAGACGAGACAAATGGTCAAAAGCGAAGCGACGATAGGAATATGCACATCGAAATATTCGATAAGCATTTTTAATCCAATGAAACCAAGCACAACCGATAACCCGATTTTGAGAAAGCGAAACTTCTTCATGAAGTTTGCCAACACAAAATACAACGAACGCAATCCGAGAATAGCAAAGATGTTTGACGTGAATACGATAAACGGGTCTCTCGTAATTGCAAAGATTGCTGGAATGGAATCGGTCGCGAAGGCAACATCGGTGCTTTCGACAACGACAAGAACAAGGAACAACGGTGTCATGTGTAATTTACCGTCCTTCCGAATGAAGAATTTACTCCCTTCGTAATGTGGAGTGATTGGGAAAAACTTTCGGCAGAATTTTACAAACGGGTTTCTTTCAGGTTTAATTTCGTCATCGTCTTTTTGCATAGCTAACTTAATTGCTGTGAAGACGAGGAATGCACCAAATACGTATAATATCCAATGGAACCGCTCGATAAGCGCCGCGCCAAGAAGAATAAAAATCGCTCGCATAACAATTGCACCAATGATTCCCCAAAACAATACACGATGCTGATGTTCCGGTTTTACTGCAAAGTATCCGAAGATTACGATGAAGACGAAGAGATTGTCAACAGAAAGCGCTTCTTCAACGATGTAACCGGTGAGAAACTGGAGCGCTAACTCCTCGCCAAACCGATAGTAAACGAAAATGTTAAAAAGAAACGCTAACGAAATCCAGACTGCGCTCCATGCAAGCGCCTCTTTGAATTTCGGGAAATGTGCTTTCCTCTGAAAGACGCCAAGGTCAATGATGAGAACGGCGAGAACAAAAATAAGGAAGAGAACGGTGATGAGGGTTTCGCTCACAAAAATCTTTTCAGTTAATAAATTACGTTACGACGCCAACAAGTGGGAGGGGAGTAGGACGGAGTACCACAAGCCAGCGCCGTAACACATATGTTTGAGTATGATGGAAATTATTCTTCTCGTTTTCCCATCATCACGTAATCCCGGATTTCATATCCGAGATACACCTGACGGGGGCGTGCGATTTTTTGCTCAGCATCCATCAACAATTCCTGCCACTGAGCAACCCAACCGGAAGTTCTTCCTATGGCAAACAACACAGGGAACATCTCGACGGGGAATCCCATCGCCTGATAAATCAGCCCGGAATAAAAATCAACATTGGGATACAGTTTTCGTTTGACAAAGTAATCATCCTCTAAGGCGATTCTTTCCAATTCCAATGCAATGTCGAGTTTGGGATTTCGTCCGGTTACTTCAAATACTTCATCGGCAAGTTTTTTGATTATTTTTGCCCGCGGGTCATAGTTTTTATAAATGCGATGCCCGAAGCCCATCAGTTTTCCTTTACCATCTTTTACCGATTTGATGAATTCCGGTACTTTATCTTTCGAACCGATTTCATCTAACATGTAAAGCACTTCCGCATTTGCCCCGCCGTGAAGCGGACCATACAATGCTGCTGCAGCCGCCGCGGTTGCCGAGAACGGGTCAACATGCGAACTGCCAACGCTCCGCATTGCATTCGCCGAACAATTTTGTTCATGGTCTGCATGAAGAATGAACAATACGTCGAGTGCGCGTTCAAGAATCGGATTCACTTTGTATTTGACTTCCGTCATCTTCATCAGCATGTTCAGGAAATTTCCTGCGTAACTTAATTCGTTGTCGGGATAAACATACGGTCTGCCAACGCTATGACGAAATGCGAACGCCGCGAGAGTTGGCATTTTTCCAACAAGACGGTAAATTTGCAATCGTCGTGTCTCTGCGTTTTTGATATTCTTCGCGTCGGTATAAAATGTTGAGAGCGCGCCAACCGTACTCACCAACATTCCCATCGGGTGTGCATCATAGTGAAATCCATCCATAAACTTTTTGATGTTCTCGTGGATGAGGGTGTGCGCCATAATGTTGTTCGTCCAATCCTCAAACTGTGTTTTCGTTGGAAGTTCACCATTGATGAGGAGATATGCTGTTTCGAGATAATTGCTTTTCTCGGCAAGTTGTTCAATAGGATAACCGCGATAGCGAAGGATACCCTTGTCTCCGTCAATGTATGTAATGTTGCTTTTGCACGAAGCGGTGTTCATAAACGCCGGGTCGTACGTCATCATTCCGAAGTCATCATCTTTGACTTTGATTTGGCGTAAGTCCATTGCACGAATTGTTTCGTTTTCAATTGGGATTTCGTATTGCTTCCCTGTTCGGTTATCAATAATCGTCAGTGAATTTTTAGAACTTAATGGCTGAGCAACATTTTGCTCAGTCCCTGCTGATTTTTTTTGTTCGGATGCCATAGAGATTGTGTACTCCTGAGATTTATATTCAAAGGTTAAATGATTTTTTAGTGTGAGAATGTACTAAAAATTCAAGAGATTTACACGCTTTTGTTGTTGTTTCTCTCAGGTTGATAACGTATTTTTGTTCCCATGATAATCAAACATGCCTATGCGAAAATCAACATCGGACTTCGTATCCTGAGGAAACGCCCCGATGGATTTCATGACCTTGAAACGGTGTTCCATCGTGTGAACGCGAAGGATGTTTTGAAGTTTGAAGAAGCAAAATCCGTGACTATCGTTTCTTCCCATCCCCATGTTCCGCTCGATGAGAAGAATTTATGCGTAAAAGCCGCCTTACATTTTAAGCGTCGTTACGGAATAAAAAAAGGTGTGAAAATTACACTTGAAAAAAATATTCCTGTTGGCGCCGGTTTGGGGGGAGGAAGTGTTGATGCTGCAGTAACAATCCTTGCGGTGAATGAACTGTGGAATAGCAATATCCCCGTCGAAGAACTTTTTCCAACCGCGGCAAATCTCGGTTCCGATGTTCCATTATTTTTGAAGAATTCCTCTGCGTATGCTACGGGACGAGGTGAGAAACTCTCATACTTCAACCTCGATATCCCGTACTGGATCGTTCTGGTTTATCCGAATGTGCATGTCTCTACACCATGGGCGTATTCACAGTTACAGGTTCATAGTAAAAAAAATAAAGTAGATCTGAAAAACATACTGCTCAAACACATAGGTGAACCAACATCGTGGGCTCAGACGATTCAAAATGATTTTGAGGAAGTGGTATTTACACATCATCCGTTCATTGCTGAATTGAAATCGAAGTTGATTGATTCGGGAGCGGAATTTGCGCAAATGTCAGGGAGTGGTTCTTCGGTGTATGGAATCTTTCGGGAAGAGGAAACCGCACGGCAAATTGTTGAAGAAATGAAAAAAACATTTCCTGTATTTCTCACTCCACCACATTTTCAACCTGAGAACTGATTGCATCAGTATGAGGTTTTCTCTATATTGTCAGCCGAAATGAGAAGAATTAAACTAATTGTTGCTTTGTGTCTCCGTGTCTCTGTGGTAAATTTTTTGAAGCACAAACTCACAGAGACACTGAGTATAGCGTTGCTGCTTATTAGTTTAACTAATTTTCTGAGTGCACAAATTCAACCAACTCCCGCACTTCCACAAGATTCCACTTCAGCAAAGGATTCAGGATATATTCCCATTCAACCGATTTCGTTGCTGGGTTCGCTGGATAGAAAGTTATCAGGCGAAAATATTTTACCTGATTCACTTTTTCCATTTGTTGATTACAGGTATTTAGGCGATTTGCTTTCAATGTTTCCTGAAGTGTACGTCCGGGATTTGGGAAGCCCGGGACAATTACATGGCTTGACAATGAACGGAGTAGATGCCCGTTCGATTGCAGTCATGAGCGATGGAATTCTTCTGAACGAGCCGCTGACCGGCGTGTTTGATTTGAATCTCTATCCTACTGAATACATCGAACGCGTAGAAATTATTCCTGCGACACGAGCATTTCTGTACGGAATAAACAGCACGGGCGGCGCAATCAATCTTGTCACGAAAAATTATGTTGCCGCCAAGCCAATCAGCCGGATTCGATTTTTTGAATCTGCGTACGAGCATACATATTTCGATGGATTCGTCAGTCAGGATGTGAAGCGTGATTTGAACGTAACGATTGGCTTGCAACATCCTTCGTATTACGGGCGATTCAGAAACAGCAATCACGAAGCATGGAACGCGCGAGTAAAAATCAGGTACAATATTTCGGAGAATCTGAATATTTTTGCATCGGAGATGTACAATCAAACCCGAACCGGATTGAATGGCGGGCTTGACACACTCACTCTGCCGATTGACTACTACGACAAGATTGATGCAATTCTCCGCAACGAAGATGCATACGAAAAAATCACACGGCACGATGTGCAACTTGGTATGGGTGGACGATTCTTTTCTGACTCCAACTCAATTACTTCGCTCACGTTGTTTCACTCGACCAATCTCCGTGAGTACCGGGATGAAAATCCGCCGATACCGTACAACAATATTTTCGTTCAGCAAGACCATTGGTCGCAATGGTACGGCGCAAGATTGACGCACAATCTCTCTTTATTCGGAAATGAAATTGATGTGGGAACGGAGTTTCAATCAAGAGGCGTTATCGCAAGTAGTGTGATGAGTCAGGAATTCAGAAACAATAAAAGCGTTTGGATAAAAGATGAGTTCGTAGTACCAACCATGGATTTGATGGTTTCAGGATTCGGTAGATACGAACATGAACCAAATCAATATGCGTTTGCTTCCGGTTTCGATGCCTCATATCAAGTATTTCCTTTTTTGAATGTTCATGGTGGAATGTCGAAATCAATTAGAAGCAGCACGTTGCAGGAAGAACTGTGGAGAGACTCTACTGTTGACTCATGGCTTTCTCTTTCTCATGAACAACATGAAGTTCGGGAAGTTGGTGTGAAGGTGAATCTTTCAAATCTTGATTTACATTTGAGTTATTCTCAGAGAACTATCGCATCGCCTTTGGAAAATATTTCAACTACTTATACAAATCCGTACCCCAATGTTTTCATTGATAAATTCAGCGAGCGAAATATTAACGGCTTGAACGGTAAAATAAATTTTCGATACGGATTGTTTGTTGCAGAAGGACTGCTTCAATATTTGTCTATTACTAATGATGGAAACGAAGACACTCGTTATCCTCTATGGAACGCATCCGGCGGCATCTACCTCTGGGATAAATTTTTCGATAAGCATTTGAATATCAAAGTTGGTTTTCGGGGAAGGGTCGTTAGTGCGCACGATGGCGTTGAGTTCAATCCGCAGGCGCAAATGTATGTTCCATCAACATATTGGAAAGTAAAATCAGTTGGCATCGGAGATTTCGTTCTTCTTGCACACATCGGAGATGCGGACATCAATTTAGTATTAGAAAATCTGTTCGGACGAGACTACATTCTCGTTCCGTATTTCCCGATGCCAGACCGAACACTTCGGTTTGGATTGAATTGGCAATTTTTGGATTAACTGATTTGATACTTAGTCAAGGTTTGAGTATCTTTTCTACAAAATTTAAGAGATAGTATGTCGAGTCTAACAATTGAAATTCCAACCGATCTGCGTCAAGTAATTGAAAATCATACTGATGTTGATTGGCAAGAAATAGCAAGGCGGTCGTTATTTGAGTATGCTCGTAAACTCGCTTTGTCTGACCATTTAACGAATGAGAGTTTATTAACTGAAGAAGATGTTATCGAATTAGATAGACAGATTAAAGCGGGAATTGCAAAAAGGTATTCATAAGAGATGCAACTCGTTCTTGATACGAATATCCTTCTTGCCGCGTTAATCCGTAATTCCAAAACCCGTAATTTACTTCTCCATCCATCTTTTTCATTTTTTCTTCCTGAATATTCTTTGGAAGAAATCAAAGAACACCGACGAACAATTGTTGATAAATCGAAATTGTCAGAAACAGAAATTGATTTCCTCCTTGACCTCTTACTTTCAAATCTTACTATCGTCCCCGAATCATCTTTTCATTCATATATCAATCGGGCGAAGGAGATAATGTCTTTAATAGACCCGGACGATTTTCCATTTGTTGCTTTGGCTCTATCATTTCACAATGATGGCATCTGGTCTCAGGATAAAGATTTACATAGACAATCAATCGTAAAAATATGGACGACTGCTGAATTACTCAATCTACTTTCGGAGGGAAAAATAAGATGATTTACCGTTTTTCTAACTTATGTCGGAGAAATATTATGCCTAGAAATTATTTATTTTCAGTTTCATCTTTATTAATAATTATACTTGCTACTCAACTACTCAACTACTCTGTACTCTCTCAACAAAAAGCCGACCTCGTTTTCACGAACGGAAAAATCTGGACGGTAGATAAACAGAAACCAACCGCTCGAGCAGTTGCCGTGCTGAACGGAAGAATACTCGCTGTCGGTTCGACTCAGGAAATCCAACAGTATGTTGATGCGTCAGCGACGAAAGTGATTGACCTGCAAGGGAAGTTCATGATGCCCGGTTTCATTGATAACCACACACATTTTTTGGATGGCGGATTTCAATTGCAAAGTATTGATTTGAGGGAAGCAAAGAACGAATCGGAATTTTCACAAATTGTAAAAGAGTATGTCGAGAAACATCCGAACCAATGGATTACAGGAGGAAATTGGGACCATGATAAATTTCCGACTGGCGAATTGCCGGGAAAAGAATTAGTAGATTTGTTCACCGAGCAACAGGGTTTCTTTGTTGTCCGCTACGATGGACACATGGGACTTGCAAACAGTTACACTCTTGCACTCGCCGGAATAACACGAGATACTCCAAATCCTCCCGGCGGAGAAATTGAACATGATAAATTAGACGGAGAGCCAACAGGAATTTTGAAAGACGAGGCGATGAATCTTGTCTATAAATTAATTCCGGCTCCGAGCGAAAGTGAAAATCTTCAAGCCGCACGACTTGCGCTTGCCGAAGCGAGAAAACTCGGACTGACAAGCATTCAAGATATTTCATACGATGCCGCTTTGAAATCATATCAGAAATTAAAATCAAAAGGAGAATTAACAGCCCGTTTGTATTGTCGTCTTCCGATTTCGCAATACGAGAATCTTGTTAATCTTGGAATCCAGGTCCCGTTCGGGGATGAGTGGATTCGCATCGGTTCACTGAAAGCGTTCGCCGATGGTTCGCTTGGCTCGACAACGGCATGGTTTAACCAGCCGTATAATTCAGACCCGAACACAACCGGCTTGGCAAGCGATATCGTTCTCGACGGCAGTCTGGAAAAATGGGCGCTCGATGCGGACAAAAATCGCTTACAACTTTCGATACATGCCATCGGTGATAAAGCAAACAGTTGGGTGTTGGATTTATATCGGAAAATTGTCGAGACGAATCCGCGATGGGAGAGAAGATTCAGAATCGAACACGCGCAGCACATCGCGCCGGAAGATTTCTCCCGGCTTTACGGACTAGATGTCAATGTGGCTGTTCAACCGTATCACGCAATTGACGACGGACGATGGGCGGAGAAACGCATCGGCAAAGAGCGTTGCAAGACGACATATCCCTTCAGAACATTTATTGATAAAGGAATTCGAATGTGTTTCGGAAGCGACTGGACAGTCGCGCCGCTCAATCCGTTGCTCGGAATTTACGCGGCGGTCACTCGCAGGACGATTGATGGAAAGAATTCGGAGGGTTGGTTTCCCGAACAGAAAATCACTATCAAAGAAGCAATCGAAGCATACACAATCAACAATGCCTACGCGGCATTTGAAGAAAACGAAAAGGGTTCAATCACCGTCGGTAAGTTTGCAGACTTTGTCGTTCTCTCTCAGGATTTGATAACGAGTGACCCGAATCAAATAGAAAATATAAAAGTAGAGATGACGGTAGTTGGCGGGAAAATCGTGTATCAAAAGGAGTAACTTTAACGTAGAGTTAGTAGTCGCAGTCAGTTGGTAAAAGGTGAAAGGTGAAAGGTGAAAGGTGGTAGGTGATAGGTGTTTGAGATAATTTTATTCACTACTCTCCATAGACCACTCACCACTCACAAATCACTAATGACTGAGTACAAAGTACCAAGTATCAAGAATTAGAAAAAATATATGAACAATGAACAACCATTAAGTGAACAACAATTTCAACCACAGCCGCCACCGCCCATGTACCAACAACCCGCCGTTAATTATGCGGGGTTTTGGAAACGCTTTGCCGCAATCTTAATTGATAAACTCATCATCTCAGTTGCATCACTGATTATTTTGTTGCCCTTTATTGCTATGATTGGTGTCAGCGCGTTTATCACGGAGCGGGATGTTGAAGCGGTAGGCTTTTTCCTGTCTATGATTATTGTCTATGTCATCGTGGCGATGATGATTGTGATCGCGGAGTGGCTGTATTTTGCAATCATGGAATCGCAGCGCGGAGCGACGATTGGAAAGATGGTGCTGAACATTGTTGTCACCGACATGAACGGACATCGCATTACATTCGGTCGAGCGACGGGAAGATATTTTTCTAAAATTATTTCAGGGATGATTCTCTACATCGGTTACATGATGGCAGGATGGACACAACACAAGCAAGCGTTGCATGATATTATTGCAGGGACGTTGGTGGTGGAGAAGGATAGGGTGTTTTGAATCTGAGAAATACCACCTAAAAAATATTGAGTAAATAATTCTTATCGCCAAACCTCAAATCTGTAACCTGTAACCACTCAAGGTCTTCACAATGACAAAGTATCTATTCTTCCTCCATTTTTTCTTTTGTCTTGTAACTCACTCACAACCACTCAGTCCTCGCATCGCCAACTATGATATTGATGTTCGGCTTGATGTCGAGAAGAAAATGTTATTTGGTCATGAAGTGTTGAAGTGGCATAACAAATCTTCGGATGTTGTTTCGGAGTTGCAGTTTCATCTCTACATGAACGGATTCCGGAATTCTAAGTCAACGTTCATGAAGGAATCAGGCGGACGGTTGCGCGGAATAAAGATGGATAAAGATGGCTGGGGATATATTGATATTAAAAAAATCACATTGCCTTCGGGAGAAGAGTTGACAAGCGCGATGCAGTTCATTCAACCGGATGATGGAAATACAGATGACAAAACTGTTTTCAAACTTCCATTGCCAACGCCGCTTCAACCGGGAGATTCAATTTCATTGACAATAGATTTTGAAGAGAAATTACCACAACCGCCATTTGCCCGAACTGGCGTGAAGGAAGAATATTTCTTTGTCGGACAGTGGTTTCCGAAAGTCGGCGTATATATTGACGGCAAGTGGAATTGTCATCAATTCCACGCGAACTCGGAATTCTTTGCTGACTACGGAATGTATGATGTTCGTATCACCGTTCCTGAGAAAAATATTGTGGGTGCGACCGGAATTGAGCATGAAGTGAAATCAAACGGAGACGGAACTGCCACACACTTTTATCATGCAGAAGATGTACATGATTTTGCTTGGACAACAAGCCCGGAATTCATTGAAGTAAAAGGGAAAGAGCAGGATGTTGACATTCGTGTTCTTATGCAGCCCGACCATATCGCACAGGGAGAGCGACATCTCGAAGCGGCGAAACTTGCTGTGCGATATCATCAGAATTGGTATGGCGATTATCCGTTTCCGAATCTTACCGTTGTTGACCCGCGGCGAGGTGGCGGCGGTTCCGGCGGTATGGAATATCCGACACTCATTACAGCAGGGACGAGTTATGGCGTTCCCGATGGAATCAGGATTGTCGAGGTCGTTATCGTTCATGAATTCGGACATAACTATTGGTATCATCTTCTTGCATCGAACGAGTTTGAAGAAAGTTGGCTTGACGAAGGAATCAATACGTACACTGAAATTCAAATCATGAATGATGCATACGGTTCAGGAAGTGCGGTGAACTGGTTCGGATTGAAAATGAACGATATTGATTTACATCGAGGACAATACATTTCTATTCACAGCACCGACCCGACTGTTCGCAATGCTTGGGAATTTGCTTCGGGCGGAAGTTACGGTGTCAATTCATATTCAAAACCGGGATTGATTCTTACGACATTGCAACATCATATCGGCAAAGAAAAGATGCAGGAAGTGATGCGTGCGTATTTCGAGCGATGGAAATTCAAACATCCAAAAAGCCATGACTTTGTGAATGTGGTGAATGATGTAACGGGGAGTGATTTCAACTGGTATTTCAATCAGGCATTATATTCTGCAAAAAAGATTGATTATTCGATTGAGAAAGTAAGTTCAAATGAAGTGAAGGCGGCTGAAGGGTATGACTATACGTTTTCTGATGATGAATCAGAGAAAGATGACGAGGCGAAGGAGTATGAATCCGAAATTGTTGTGAGGCGAATCGGTGATTTCACGTTTCCTGTCGAGGTTGAAGTCGTCTTCGAGAATGGAGAAAAGGTGAAAGAGAAGTGGGATGGAAATGATTTGTGGAAGAAATTCAAATTCACAAAAACATCTCGCTTGAAATATGCAACAGTTGACCCTGAACGAAAAGTTGTTCTTGATATCAACTACACAAACAACAGCAAAACGCTTGAGCCGCAAAGCGCCGGTATTAACAAGACAGCGTTCAAGTTCATGTTCTATTTGCAGATGCTGTTCGATCAACCTGACCTGATGAATATACTGACATTCCTTACCGGCACTTTTTAGGAGACTCGCGATGATATTCAATTCTTTACTCCATGGATTCAAACAAACTCTCCGAATGAAACGGATGATTGCAATATTTTTCCTGACGAATCTCCTGATGGGATTGCTCGTGATGATTCCGCTCAGAAATATGCTGAATGATTTTGCGGGCAATTCATTGATGGGTGAATCGTTGACGGGGGGAATCAACTGGGATTTTATTTTTGAATTTTTCAATAATAATTCCGGTGGAATCAAAATGTTGGGAGGGTTAATTGCCGTCGCCGCGATGATGTATTGGCTTGCGGGATTATTTATTTCGGGCGGAGCGTTCTCTTTATTTTTGAAAAGCGAGGGATGGAACGGTAGTATTTTCTGGAGTGATTCGGCAAAATATTTCGGGCGATTTTTTCGTTTGTGGCTTTGGAGTATTCCTCTGTTTGTTGTTTTGTACGGAATACAATTTCTTGAAACAGGATTTGTCCGCGTTGTCTTTGGAAGCGACCCGTATGAGAATGTAAAGTTCTGGGGAAATGCTGTTCGTGTCGGATTGGGTTACCTTGGAATTATTTTCTATTACGTCATCTTTGATTATGCGAGGATGTATGTTGTCGAAACCAATACACGAAAAATGAGAATCGCCTTAAAGAAAAGCATCCTCTTTTCTGTCAAGAACTTTTGGAAAGTCTTTGGGTTGGCGGTGATATTCTTTTTGGTAGGAATATTATTCCTTTTGATGTATCGGGTGAAGGCATCCTTTCTTTCCTCGCCCGATGTGTTTGTGATTTTCCTGTTAATCATCGTTCAACAAATTTATATTCTTCTCAAGTCAGCATTGAAATTGATGCTTTATTCAAGTCAGGTTAATCTGTATCAAAAGTATTTCCCGAAGGAAATACCGATTGAGACAGTTCCCATAGAAAGTGAACCAGGTAACGTTTCATCAGAATTGAGTTCTGCCGTGTGAGATTTCCTTTTGTTCGGTTGATGCAATTTTGTTAAACTATGGCAATTCATTGTCATCATTAATGAAAGGAAACGTATGAAAAATATTCTTTTTCTCTTGTTATTCGTTCTTAGCACCACCGTGATAGCGATTTGTCAAACTTCATCGGATGCAAAGGATGAATCAAGTTCAAATCTCAAACAATATTACAGCGGGAAATTCGGATTCTATCAACCGGGCGACGGACTGAACAACGGTTTGCTCATCGGTATAGATGGAATTACTGAGTTCACCAAGTATAATTTTTTCCTCTCCGGTGCGATTGATTTTTATCCCAAACAATCCATAGATATTTTCCATCAACCGAAACCGAACGTCCAGCAACAACAGATGTTCCTGTTACCTCTTCATGTGAATGTCGCCTATAAACTTTTTCATGTTGAAGATGCGGACAGTCGCGGGTACATTGGAATTGGCGGCGGGTATTATTTTTATTTTTATGCTGTGGATTATCAAAGCAGTTCCGGAGGGATTTTTGGTTCGTTGACGACCAACAGCGAAACGAAAAACGGTGGGAATATTTTCGGAACATTATTCGCTCGTGCGTTAATCGGGAAAGTTTTTGTTGAGCCCAGATTATATTTTGCTTCGAAGAGCGATGATAATGTCGGTGGTAACAACTTTACGGTCAACCCATCGGGATTCGCTCTCACTATTGGATTCCAATATCATAACTAAGGAACTACATGAAATCAGTTTTCTTCATTTTTATTTTTTCTGTTTGCATTTATTCTCTTTCTGCCCAAAATCTTCTCGATGATAAAACACGCGACTTGTTCCATGAAGCGTTAAGCGGAGAACTCGCGAAGGAACATGTCATACAAATTACGCGGCATCATCGCATTCAAGGTTCGCGCGGGTATCGTGATGCGGCGAAGTATGTTCTGGGAAAACTTCGTGAGTATGGTTTTTCCGAGAACGATGCGTATATCGAATCATTTGTTTCGGATGGAAAGAAAGAATATCAAACGTGGCAATCGCCTTCCGGTTGGGACATCACTTCCGCCGAGTTGCGCATGGTTGAACCGTATGATGAACGCATTGTCGGGTATCCTGAAATTGCGATGAGTGTGATAACGTATTCAAACGCCGGAGATGCAACAGCAGAACTTGTTGATGTTGGAAACGGAACATCGGACAAAGATTATGAAGGAAAAGATGTTCGTGGAAAGTTTGTTCTTGCAACAGGTTACGGAGGCGCTGTTCACCGCCTTGCTGTGTTGAAGTACGGAGCGAAAGCGGTTGTCTGTTTTCTCGATGATGAACGTGCGAAAGAATATCCCGATATGCTTCAATACACCGGCATGTGGCCCCGAAGCAACGAATTAACCACAACAACCTTTGGCTTCAATCTCACAAACAGGCAAGGCAAAAAGTTGAAGGAGTTGTTAGCATCTGGAAAGAAAGTTGTGCTTCACGGAAAAGTGGAGGGAGTTGGACTTGAACCATATTACATGGATGTTGTAGTTGCAAAAATATTTGGAAGCGAACACCCGGAAGAAGAACTTGTGTTCAGCGCGCATCTTGACCATCCGAAAGAATCTGCAAATGATAATGCGAGCGGTTCAGGTGCGATTCTCGATATTGCGCGTACGTTGAATGAATTGATTAGCAGCGG
The DNA here is from genome assembly GCA_016212665.1 of Ignavibacteriota bacterium. NCBI lineage: Bacteria > Pseudomonadati > Ignavibacteriota > Ignavibacteriota bacterium. The sequence goes on along the minus strand of JACREZ010000033.1, from coordinate 65,996 downwards.
TCGTCTCCCGAAACCGAAACGCACGTTCCGGTTCATTTGGGTTCCTGAGTGGAACGGAACGATGGCGTACATTGATGGTCATCCGGAATTTGAAGGACCGGAACTCGGTGGCAATTGGCTCGCGAACATGAACATGGATATGGTGGGTGAAAATCTGGAGTTGTTACATTCTCAATTGATTCTGACACGAACTCCCTCTTCTCTCCCATCATGTGTGAATGATGTTGTCACCAACATGGCGGAAATGGTTGACGGAATAGATGTGCGAACGCCAAGAGGAAGTTTGTCGGCGTTTAACTATCGCGTAACACCGTACGGAGGAGGAAGCGACCACATGATGTTCATTGATAGAAAAATTCCGGGCATCATGTTCTCCCACAGCGATTACACGCACCATACGTCTGAAGACACGCCTGATAAAGTTGACCCGGTTGAACTTGAACGATGCGAAATTATTGCCACCTCAACATTGTGGTATCTTGCTAACTTAGATGATTCACAAGCAAAGAATTTAAGTTATCATGTTCAAGCAAGAGCGCTTGGACGCTTGGGAGATGGGGCGAAAAAAGGATTACAACTTCTTGCAGGTCGTGATACAGTTACCGGTTTGGGAGATGAGGCACAAAATATTCTCAAGCAATCGTTAGCAAATGAGATTGATGGACTCATTTCAATTTTGAATTTCAATAATTCTGTTGATGTAAAACAGGATGTTGCTACGATTCAATCTGCTTTGAAATATCAATATGAATTTCTTGCAAAGGAAATCGCTGATAAGGTGAAAGGAACCAATGCAGGAATATCGCTCAAAGAAAAAAGGGATACACGCATTCCCGTTCGGATGACTCGCGGTCCGCTTGATTTTGGTTTACCTGCAAATACGTTGGATGCGGAGAAAGCAAAGTGGTACAGTTCAAGCGAAAACACAATTCGAGGCGATATGGAATTCGAGATAGTCAATTTCATCAACGGTAAAAAAACAATTTCTGAAATCCGGGACGCGTTAAGCGCAGAGTTTACCCCCGTGAAAGTTGAAGCGGTTGCACATTACATTGAAGACCTTGTGAGTGTGGGAGTGGTGAAGTGGAAGTAATATCTGTTGTTCTTGTTCAATTATTACAATACTGAGTTAAAATTGATAGATTGGGCTAACTTTGTTGAAGATTATTTTATATTTTCTCCACATTTTTGTTGAAAATCTATCAAAGAATTCTTATACTCAGTCCCGTAAGGGCTTTCCATAGCCGATTGAGTACTTCAAACAAAGCACAAATTTCAATATTCAACCAATGAACTTGTATATGTTAGGGAAAGGAAAAAGTATGATTCGAATTTCTACTATTTTCTTGTTATTCACGAGTCTATTTTTTATTGCCGTTCCGGTTGCGGGACAGTCGTTCGATTTACCGATTCAACTTGGTGTGGGAATCGGGGGAATGAACGGCAACAAAGAGTTTGATGGAAACACGGATTTTCAAGCACGATTATTTGTTAGACATTATTATACCGAGAGCGTTCGCGGAGAATTTGGTGTCGGCATCGGTGCCATATCTGATTGGTTCTATGAAACACATTTATTTCCATTTGATTATCGCTTACTCTATTCGCCTGAATATTATGAGCGATGGAGTCCGTATTTGTACGCGGGGTTTGGTTTCGTCTCATATGATGTTGCACGGTTAGACATTGAACATCTTCCCGCGTGGATAGCACCTCGTTATAAACCGGAAGGAATTTCAGCGTACATTCCTTTTGGTATCGGTGTTGAATTAGTTGCCGAAGAAGGATTGGGATTAGATTTTAATCTCGGATATAATTTCGCTTTTACGGATGAACTCAACGGCAGTCACGCAGATGAACCGAACGATGCGTACTGGACATTTCTTATCAGCATGACAATTAATGGAAGCGGTTATAACCGGATGAATTATCGTTCGACCTATTCATCTGATGAGCGTCGTTGGGACAGAGGAATGAACGGACCTGATTCCGATGGCGATGGTTTGAGTGACGATGAAGAAATCATGCGATACAGAACTGACCCGTATAACCCTGATGGCGATGGAGATGGACTGAGAGATTCGTATGAAGTTTTAACGTTTCATTCCGACCCGTTCCGCCCTGATACTGACTTGGATGGATTGAATGATGGTGATGAAGTCCGAACATATTTCACCGACCCGTTGAAAAAAGATACTGACGGTGATGGTTTGGATGACAGGGAAGAAGCGAAAGTCACACACACAAATCCGCTTGACCCCGATACAGACCGTGGTGGAGTGAAAGATGGAATTGAAGTTGCAAAGAACGCGCATCCGTTGGATGCAAGTGATGATAAATTTATCTCAATAACTGATGCAGATTATGGAACCCCGACGGGGCGAGACATTGCACGACCATCTGCAAAAGAACTTGCCGAAATTCGCGCAAGACTTGCTCTTGAAGGGATTGTGTTCCGAACAGGAAGTGCGGATATTCTTCCAACCTCAGTTCCAATTCTTGAGCGAGTATATCAAACACTGAAGGAATTTCAGAGTGTGTATGTTCAGATTCAAGGACACACAGATAATATTGGCAGCGCTTCTGTTAATCTTGATTTATCCCGTCGCCGTTCCGCCGCTGTAAAATGGTGGCTGGTCACACGTGGAATTGATGCAAACAGATTAACAACAAAAGGATTCGGTTACTCACGACCGATTGCTTCTAACGCTTCGGAATCCGGCAGGCAACGTAACCGGCGTATTGAGTTTGTTGTTCAATAGCAAAGGAGATAAAAGAACTTCAAAGCCGATTCAGAACTTGAGTCGGCTTTTTTTTTGATTTTGAGTGAACTGTTTCATACTTTCAGGCATCAATGAAGAAGTTCCTGTTCATACTCATCGGCACAGTCCTGTTCCTTTTTGAATCTGCTTTCTCCCAAGAGGATGAAATGACGGTGACAAGGCTTGGAAGAGGATTACCGTTTAATATTGTCTACGACATTGCTCAGGACAAAACTGGATTTCTCTGGCTTGCAACTGAACATGGTTTATACCGGTACGACGGTTACACGTTTGTAGAATCGAGAAAATTATTTAATGATTCAATTACCCCCAACGCCGCGATTCGACAATTAGTTATTGATTCGTGGGATAACATCTGGATGAATGCCGATGGACTGTATAGAATTAATCTTCTGGAAAAATCAGTTCGACAACTTCATGTAGAAAACGATTCGAACATCCGGAGAGGGAATTTCACACTCCATCTTGACCGAAGCAGTACAGTTTGGATTCGTTCAACAACGATGTACAAATTCGACAGACAACAGGAGAGATTTCTTCACTACGCACTTTCTCTGCAAGATGCGTCTATGGAAAAAGGTTTCGTCGAATCGTCAACGGAACAAGGCGTGTTCTGGATTGCATCAAGAGACGGTCGTTTTTATCGTATAGAGAGTGTAACGGGTAGAACAAGAGAGTTTACAATCCCAAACAAACAACTCACAACTTCCAATACAAATCAGATACATTCACTCTTTCAGGATTCACAAGGAAATCTCTGGATAGGAAGCGAAGCACATGCGTATGTATTTGATTCAAAGAAAGAACTGTTTATTGAAATCATGAAAGGCGAACCGTTCAATTCTTTCGGAGAAGATGCAAAAAAACAGTTATACATCGGAAGTTCTTCGAGATTATACAAATTGGATTTGACAACATTTCGAAGAGATGAACCAAAATCGGTTACGCCAGTATATGTCACGGAAGCACGCTCGCTCATACGGGATATTCTGTTTGACGGGACAGGCAATCTCTTTCTTCATGCAAAAGGTGTGTACAGATATAACGCCGAAAACTCGACGCTGAGGTTTTACCAATACGAGCCGGGGAACAATCGAAGCCTCAGTGTCAACACACTACGAATGTTGTTTCAGGATAGGTCGGGAGTAATTTGGGTGGGAACGGACGGCGGTGGTTTGTGTAAAATCGAACGGCGGGGTAAAAAATTCGCACTGTACAGTTCAGCCGTGGATAGTTCAACTACGGAGAATTTTAATGTCCGCGCAATTGGCGAGGCGAACGATGGAACTGTATGGATTGGCTCGTTCGATGGATTGCATTTTCTAAAACCGGGTGTTGGGTTGAAGCGATTCCACTTTGAACATCAACTTGCCAACAATATCAATTCCGAAGGAAAGATTTTGATTGGTTCGATTTACACTGAAAACGATGGCTCGGTTTGGTTAGGAAGTTGGGGAGCGGAAGGAGTGTTTATGTTCCAAAGCAATGTGGATAAAGTGAATCGGGTTACGTTTCCGGAAAATAAAAAAAATCTTCTCCCCGGAGTAAGACGATTCTTTCGTGATTCTTACGGCTCCCTCTGGATTGCTACCGGAAATGGCGCATTCAGAATAAAGCAAGACGGCGCTGACCATTTTTTGCCTGATAGCGATAATGCGAATAGCATTTCTTTTCATACCGTTTTCTGTTTCGGAGAGGATTCAGATGGTATGATTTGGATTGGAACCTTACGAGGATTGAATCGGTACGAGCCTTCGACAAATTCATTCACGCTATATTTCAACGACCCGTCTCAACCCAAGAGTCTCAGCAAAAATGATATACGGGTAATTCATCGTGACAAAACGGGGACGCTTTGGGTTGGAACAGCAGGCGGCGGCTTGAATAAATACGAATCGGCAACGGATAACTTTACCCGGTTTACTATGAACGAAGGTCTGCCGGACAATCGCATCTACGGAATTCTTGAAGATGACCATGGAAATCTTTGGATAAGCACGCACAACGGATTGTGTAAATTCAATACGCACACCTATCAATGTAGAAATTATTCTGAGAGCGATGGTTTGCAGGCATCGGAATTCAACACGGGTGCGTATTTCAAAAATAAGAACGGAGTGATGTACTTCGGCGGTGCATCCGGCTTTAATGTTTTCCATCCCGATAGTATTCAGGATAACTCGTTTGTTCCGCCGGTCGTGATTACAAGATTGAAAATCTTTGATGAAGAAATCCCGTTTGAAAATTCAGGAATTGAACTATCGTATTTTCAGAATTACATCAGTTTGGAATACTCTGCTTTGAGTTACCTGCTTGGTGAAGAAAACAAATACGCGTATTTCATGGAAGGATTTGACCGCAACTGGCATGAGGTCGGAACGAACAGGTCTGCAAACTACTCACATCTTGACCCGGGAGAATATACCTTCAAAGTGATTGCATCGAACAGTGATGGCGTGTGGAATACGCAGGGAGCGTCACTTCGAATCATCATCATCCCGCCGTTCTGGATGACGACATGGTTTCGCGTTATTGCAATTGTCCTGTTTCTCTCTATTGGTCCAATCATTTATTACCGGAGAGTTACAACGCTGAAAAAGGAAAAGGCGCTTCAAGAGGATTTCTCCCGTCAACTTCTCGATAATGTTGAAGGCGAACGAAAAAGAATCGCAGGTGAAATTCACGATAGCCTTGGTCAGAATCTTCTCGTTGTGAAAAACGTATTGCAAACCGGCTTGGAGTCGGCAGAAAATGTTGAGAAGACAAAAGGTACGATAGAAAATGCTGTGAATATCGTTGGTCAAACAATTCAGGATGCGCGTACGTTATCATACACGTTGCACCCGCTAATGCTGGAAGAACTTGGGTTGACTACCGCATTGCAGTATTTACTTCGTAAAACATGCGAAACATTTTCCATCCAGTTTACAAGTAATGTTGAGGATATTGACGGACTCTTTTCACCTGAAGCGGAGGTTCATATCTTTCGGGTTGTACAGGAGTGTTTGAATAATGTTGTGAAACATTCAGGCGCAACGACCGCTACGCTGACAGTCAAGCGTCACAAAGAGTTCGTGGAACTGTTGTTATCAGACAACGGGAAAGGATTTGATGCAACAAAATCCGGTGTCCATCGGGGGAACGTCGGCGGGTTCGGACAGAAGAACATGAAAGAACGAACTCGTCTACTCGGGGCTGAAATGAATGTTGTATCAATCATGAGTGGTGGAACAACTGTTTCACTTCGATGCCCGGTAAAGGAGGCGGCACAGAATGGATAAACGCATCACAATTGTCATTGCAGATGACCATCCGATGTTTCGAGCAGGAGTGCGTCAAGCGATTGAGTCGGACGAGTCCCTTCATTTGATTGGCGAAGCAGGAACTGGCGCCGAGGCGTTACGTTTGATTCGAGACCGAATGCCGCAAGTCGCTTTGCTTGATATGCGAATGCCGGAGATGACCGGCTTGGCAGTTGCAAAGGAATTGTTAAAAAGCAATTCAACAGTAGAAATAATGTTTCTGACCATGCACGATGAAGAAGAATGGTTCGAGAAGGCGATGGAGGTCGGTGTGAAAGGATATTTGCTGAAAGATAGTTTGCCATCCGATATACTTCAGGGAATTCATGCAGTGGCAAAAGGGAGATATTACATTAGTCCGAAACTTTCCGGAGCGATGATGCAACGAAAACAGGAATCGAAATCGTTGACGGAAGAATTTCCCGACATCGAAAAACTGACAGAGATGGAGCGAACTGTTTTGCGTTTGGTTGGAGAAAGCAAATCAAGCAAAGAAATTGCGGATGAATTGTTTATCTCTTCGAGGACGGTTGACAATCACCGGTTTCACATTGCGGAAAAACTTGGAATCAAAGGAAGGTACAAACTACTTAGGTTTGCGATGGAGAACAGAAAAATGCTTTAGTTTTAGATGGACTCCACCTGCGGGTGGACTCCATCTCTCGCTCCGTATCCCTCCGAAAAATGAGTAATTTTACTCATATCAAAACTGTAACTTTACTTATGTTCCTGCCTCCACTTTCTTGGTATCTTTACCCATCAATGTACAAGAAAGAATTACCATGAAAATTTTAGTTGTAGAAGATAACACCAGCATGTATGAAAACATCGCTCGTACGTTAGAGGGAGCAAACAACAGCATCGTCTATTGTTCCTCCAGTTCTGAAGTGCTGATGCGGTTTGAAGAGAGCAAACCGGATGTTGTGGTTATGGACATCAGAATCAAACCGCTCAACGGAATCAAGACAACAAAAATGCTGAAAGATATTCACCCGAAAGCGAAAATCATCATGCTCACCAGCCACGACGAACCGGAATATAGAAATGCGGCGAGAGAAGCGGGCGCGAATGCGTATGTGCTGAAAGAAAATCTCGCCCATCTCAAGACGCTCATCAACATCATTTAATCAGAAACTATCATCAAACATTCATAAGGAAAACTACCATGAAATATTTCTCTTTGTTCTTCTCCATGTTCTTCATAACCATGATTGGGTTTGGACAAATCCCGCGCAAACTATCGTATCAGGGATTACTCACCGATTCATCAGGGGTTCCACTGACGAACGGGAATTATGATATGACGTTCAAACTCTATAATCTTCCCGCAGGCGGGACATTACGATTTACAGAATCTCACATAGGAGTTCCGGTTGAGCAAGGCACCTTCAGCGTAACGCTTGGTTCAGTGGCTCCGTTGACAGTCACATTCAAAGAATCATTATATGTTGATGTTACTGTTGATAACGGTCCGGCAAGTTTGACGTATCCGGTCACATTCTCATCGAGAACTGAACTGACTGCAGCGCCGTATGCGTTAGGTCCGTGGGCGCCGATAGATGATAAAGTATATTTTTATGGGAAGGTCGGGATTGGATTGAGCAATCCAACTTCTGCATTGGAAGTTGAAGGAACGACCACAACAGAAGGTTTCAAAATGATAGATGGAGCTTCCGATGGCTTCATAATGCAGAGCGATGCAGATGGCAACGCGAGTTGGGTTAATGCAAACACAATTTCAGTTTCAGGTGATAATCTTGGAAATCATACTGCTACACAAAATATCAATCTTAACGGAAATTGGCTCTCTAATGATGGAGATAATGAAGGAATCTATGTTGACACGTCTGGCAATGTTGGAATTGGAACAACATCAACATTGTCCAAGTTCGAGGTTATCAAAACGAGCGATGAAGATAATTATGCAATTGTTGGTAAAGCATCTCCCACCAGCAGTGTTGTAAAATCAAGCGTAGGGGTAACCGGCTTTGCTCAGGGTTATCCTCCGAATTCTTCACTTAAAGGGAGTCCGGGAACTTCCGTCGGAGTTATGGGGGTAGCAAATTACTCAAACTCAGAAAATGCTTTTGGTGTTTATGCCGCTTTGTCAACCTCGCTTCCGGATCCCAAACTTGTCACAACAAATTCAGCGCTGTATGCAGATGGAAGCGGGGGAAGTTATTCGGGACTTTTTGTTAATGGCGAAGTTGGTATTGGAACGATTGCACCCACGCAAACATTAGAAGTAGTGGGGACAACAAAAACAACAAACTTTCAAATGACAAATGGCGCTTCTGCTGGTTTGGTCTTGCAAAGTGATGCAAGTGGAAATGCAAGTTGGGTGAATCCCTCAACTCTCACAGGTTCGTATCTTTCCCTGTCTGGCGGAACAATGACCGGAGCGATAACAAGTACAGGCGACCCATCAATCACAATGGGGAAAGGAAATTTCGGAACAAGCAATACAAATGAAGGGACACAAGCCTCCGTTGCAGGAAGTAATAACCATGCACGCGGCAATTTCTCCGTTATTAGTGGTGGTGGTGGTGCTGAGGCAGATTCAAATTCGGCTACAGGAGAATATACAACGATAGGAGGCGGCAGAGGAAATATTGCAAGTTATGACCACGCGACGATTGGCGGCGGTTATTTTAATCAAGCAAAGAGATATTATACCACTATTGGCGGAGGTTACACGAACACAATCTCTGCAAGTTACGGTACAGTTGGAGGTGGCGCGCAGAATTTGGTAAGTCAACAGTATGGGATTATCGGAGGCGGAGGCTCAAACACGGCAAGTGGATTCTCTTCAACAATAAGCGGCGGAAGTTCAAATACAGCAAGCGGTGAATATTCAACGATATCTGGAGGCGAGTCAAACACTGCAAGCGGTGCATATTCGTTTGCGGCAGGCAGACGAGCACAAGCGCTCCATGATGGTTCGTTTGTCTGGGCTGACCAGACGGACGAAGACTTTTCATCAACAAGTACAAATCAATTTCTCATCCGTGCTACGGGTGGCATGCGCGTATATAGTCCGTCGGGAAATGCCGATGCGAAAGTAGAAAGTAATTCAGGACATACATACATGAGTCTTTCTGCTGTATCAGGAAAAGAAGATGCACTTATTTTTCAAACAACAAGCAGTGGATATAAAAACAGATGGGGATTTGGAAAAAGCGTAGCGTCAGAATCAGGTTCGAATGCAGGCTCGGATTTCTTTATTAACAGATATGATGATGCCGGCAGTTATCTCGGTCAACCGTTTACCATTATCCGTTCGACTGGATTTGTCGGAATCAATACAAGTTCAAATAAATCTACGTTGGATGTGAACGGTTCTGTCGGGATGAGAATGAAAACTAATCAAATTGCCGGCACAAATAACCCCGACGAGACGGCGACAACTTGGATTTTTACAACAGGAGCGGGAACTATCAATTTGCCTACGGCAAGCAATTGCACAAACAGGATGTATGTTATTATCAATAAAACGGGAGCGACACGAACAGTCTCCGGTTATTATGATTTATCTGATACATTTCAAACTTCACTTGCGACGGCGACTGCATTGTGGGTTCAGTCAGATGGCACGAATTGGTTGCAAGTGAAGTAATCGTGAATTGATATTTCTATTTGAAAGAAAATTAAAATGAAAATATTTCTAATCTTATTGTTGATGTTCGGATTGTGGGGCTATGCACTGAGCCAATCAATCGAACATCCGTGGAGAACAGTTGACCAAGGAGGCGGAAAAATCATTTCAAGTCAAAGCGTAACGATGAGAAGTTCAGTTGCCAATGCAAATGGAAAATTATCAGGTGTTGCGGGCGTGAATCTCGAAAGCGGGTATATTCCCGGAGTGCGACAGTATTCAGGAACAACTTCAACTTCTACTCTGATTGCAGAAGCAAGTTGGAATATGATTTCACTTTCATTACGTGTGAGCGATAACAGAAAGAGTTCGTTGTTTCCTTCTTCGATTTCGGCGGCTTTTGAATATACTACGGGATATGTAATGAAGGACTCTCTTCAATTCGGGAAAGGATATTGGTTGAAATTTTCCGTTGGAGATACAATGATGTTTTCGGGTTCGTCGTCATTTATTGAAACACTCAATGTGAACAGTCAGTGGAATATGATTGGATGTATTTCGTATCCGGTAGATATTTCAAGTATTGAAGCAATCGGAACAATGGTAACATCACAATATTTTGGTTTTTCAAATTCGGGCGGTTACGTTTCGACTACTACATTACAACCGGGAAAAGGATATTGGGTAAAGACAAACGGTGCAGGGAAATTAGTATTGCGGGCAACAAGCGGACTGGATTTTTCTGCACCTGTTTCTTCCGTGAATAAAAATAAATCACCGATGAAAAACGTAGCCACTGTTCAATCTGATATGAACTCAATTCTCATTCGTGATGCAATAGGGCGGGAGCGAACATTGAATTATTCGACTTCACAAAATGGCATAGATTTGAATCAGTTTGAGTTACCGCCCGTTCCTCCTGCAGGAATGTTTGACGCACGGTTTGCGACGCAACGTTCATTGGTTGTGTATGATATGAAGAAAAAAGAGCCTCAACTATTTGCACTTCAAATCAATGGTGCGGAATATCCATTAACCATCGAGTTGGAAAATTCTTCCGGCGCTTCTTTATTCGTTGATGGGAAAGAAGTGAAGTTGACTGAGAATAGAAAGGCTGAAATCCTAAATCCTGAATCATCAATCAAACTGAAATTAACGCCTCCATCTTCAAAGGAATTGCCGACAGAGTTTGCACTTGAACAAAATTATCCGAATCCGTTTAACCCGTCAACAGTTATTCGTTATCAGTTATCTGTTAATAGTAGAGTAACGCTAAGAGTGTTTGATGTGCTTGGACAAGTAGTTACAACGATGGTTGATGAGATGCAGGATGCAGGATTCAAGTTTGTAGAGTTCACTGCGAATGGACTTGCAAGCGGGACATATTTCTATCAATTGACGGCAACGGAAGATGGGACGGGGAAAGTGTTTCGAGATGTGAAGAAATTTATACTGACAAAATAATTCCACTGTCCCTGTCACTCGAACGTGATGGCAAGGAAGGATATGGTTTATTGCCGTTGACTTTAGTCAACGGTAACGAAAGCAACTAAAAGCACAGTCTCAATTCATCGGACTGTGCTTTTCATTTTTTCTTCCCGAATCATCATAGTTTCTTGGACGAATATTTGGTATATTTACACATCATTTAGGCGTTCTTCCCTTTCCATTCAAACCTGAATGGGCAGTTATCATTTCTTGAAGTTCTTTTGAATATCAGTTCACTCTGAATATCAAATTATTATTTCAGTTATTCTTCATTATCAACAGCAAACGAAACTATGAACCGCAATCTCATTTCTTTTTTCATTTTCATTTTTCTTTTCATATCCATTTCAAGCGCACAGATTGACAGTCTCGTCATCAATGGCTCGGATACGAGTTTTACCATGGTGACAGGTTCTGTGTTGACTTGGAGGATACATGTGGCATCCGGGGTAACTTCCGCAATCGAGGTTTGGTTGGATGTAAACAACAATGGAATCATAGATACATCTACAGACAAACGACGTTATTCTCTTACTCAAACCGATGGTTCCAATAGTGGAGGAATTCCCGATATGGATGGAACTCTCAACGGAATTATTTACCTTGAATACAATCTCGGCATTGCACCGGGAACGTATCTTTTTCAGTTTACCGTAGGCGCTTTAACAGTGACCCGCAGGGGAACAATAACACCATTACCTTCACCTGCACATTCAATTTCAGGTCATGTGACACCACCACCCGGAAAAAGCGCACAGTACCTGTTCATGGAAGCGAGGCGTTCAGGACATAGCGCAGTGCCGGAATCGTGGGAAGGATTGACCGACGCGCTTGGCAATTATGTGATTTATACCGATGCCGACACTTCGGGAAATCCTTGGGAAATACGATTTGCCGAGGGGAGTAGCCCGTATCCACCGTCGGTTCCGTCTCCATCGAAATATTCGATTACGTTGACAGGAAATCCTTCAGTATTGGATTTCACGTTCAGCGCTGTTGCCGCGAAAGTTGTCGGGTATTTGAAAGATGAAATCGGAAATCCCATTCCCAACAGAGGAGTTTCCATCAACAATCAGGATTTTAGTTTGTTCAGAAGAGAGAACACGAATGAATCAGGATACTTTGAAATCGGGTTGATGGAAAGTGAATTGTCGGACAGTACATTTCGTCTTGCATCGTACTTTATTTTTAATACTGACGACGATATGATTGGAGTAAAATTCATTAACGGCATTCACAACGGAGATAGTTTGTTTTATAATCTCGTATCGTATCATGTCAATTCTTCGATTCAGGGACAGGTGTTGGTTAATGGAAATCCTCCCGGATTTCGGATTACCATTGGTGGCAACGTGTATGATACCGCGATGACATTTACAATCGCAGACAGCGCGACCGGAAATTTCTCGCTTCCCGTTTCGGGTAATTTATACAATTACATCGTCAGTCCCAATAATTGGGAGGGAAGTTACAACTATCATTGGAATTCGATACTCGCACATCCCGGTCAGACAGGGCTGATAATTCACATAACACATAATGTTTCTTCACCTCAATATTCATTAAGCCTTAATTCATCGAACGGAACGATTACAAAAAGTCCTAATCAATCGTTTTATGATAGCAGTTCCGTAGTTCAACTCACTGCGATACCGAATTCCGGCTACCATTTTACAGGATGGAGCGGAGACATAAGCGGAACATCCAATCCCGTTTTTGTGATGATGAATTCAAACAAAAACATCACCGCAATGTTTGCACAAAATCAATTCACCATCAATGTTCAGAATAAATGGAATTTGGTTTCGTTGCCATATCAATCTTCCGGAATCCTGAAACCGTTTGCGTACCCGACCGCAGTTTCAAATGCATTCGCGTACGAAGGTTCATACGATGCAAAGGATTCATTGAAATCAGGTGTTGGCTATTGGTTGAAATTCAATGGTGAACAACAACACATTCATCTTGGTAATGATTCGCTGTATTCTCTCTCTGTTGATGTTGTTGAAGGATGGAACTTGCTCGGTTCACTTTCGATACCGTTCGATATTTCATCAATCACCAGCGAGCCGCCCGGCTTGGTGACAAGTCAATTTTATAGTTATGCGAAGGGATACGAAGTTGTTGAGACAATCCAACCCGGGAAAGCATATTGGGTGAAAGTGAATCAGGAAGGTGAATTGTTTTTCTCGACGTTACCTGCAAGCGCGGCAAAGAAAATCAAAATTGTACCGATGCGATAATATAATCACTGTCCCCGTCAGTTGAATCTGACGGTAACTGATAAACGGAATCATTGCCGAGAAAAACCGGTACCTCCGACAGTAAACTCTGAACGGAAATTTAGTTATCTTTGAGAGAATTAATTTCATCAACTATGATTGACCAAAACTTTCTCTCAAAGATTTCTATTTTTTCTTCGCTTGGCGAGGCAGACCTTCATCAATTAAAATCGCTCTGGAAGCCGCTGACAAAAGAGGAGGGACAACTTCTCTTCAAGAAAGGGGACCCGGGAAATTCCATGTTTATTATTAAAGAGGGGGAAATTGCCGTAACTCTTTGGACGGAGAATAATCAGCAAACAATTCTTTCCGTGTTCGGAGAAGGGGATTTCTTCGGAGAACTTGCCTTGTTTGGCGATGCGCCCCGAAGCGCAAATGCGAAAGCGTTGAAACGAACATCCCTGCTGGAAATGAACCGGAAAGATTTCAACGAGTTTCTTCTTTCCCGCCCTCAAGTTTGTTTGACGATGCTTCACGAAATTTCCGAGCGACTTCGCGCAACAAACGAAATGATGGAACGTTCTGCGTCAAAGAATGTCAACGAAGAAATCGAGCATCAATCGCATCTCTCCGACCGTTTCTCCGATATTATTGCGCGGGTCATCGGTAGTTGGAAATTTATCATATCTTTTCTCACGTTTTTTTTCAGTTGGATACTTCTCAACACGATTCAACTTCTTTTTCAGCCGTTCGATTCGTTTCCGTTTACATTTCTGAACCTGATGCTTTCCACCGTTTCGGCAATTCAGGCGCCGATAATATTAATGAGCCAGAACCGGCAATCGAAGAAAGACCGTATCAAAGCAGAACTCGATTATCAGGTCAACAGGAAGGCAGAAATGCAGATTCAAAGCTTGCATGTGAAGTTAGATGAACTCCGTGCAACTGAAATTCATGAGTTGCTGAATATACGACGGGATGAACTTGCACTTTTGAAGAAGCAATAACGGAGCACTGCGTAAGAGTGTGAGACATTCGTACTAAAGAAAAACCCACCGTCTCGCTGGCGGAGACGATGGACTTTCTCTTTGCTTTGTGAATCGTTAATTGGTCTACGACTCGTAGAGTGAGTGGTTAATTCGTGAGTGGTTAATGAGGAAATGTTTTCAACTCACCACTCACACGAATCACGATTCACTAATCACAAGTTACCAATTAACGAAGGAGTAACATCTTCCTTACCTGACTGAACGTGTTCGTCGGGTCGTCCGTGCTGACGGCGTCGAGGCGGTAGAGGTAGAGACCGGACGGAGTTGTCGCTTCCCATTTCACTTCATAATAATTTGCATCTTGCTCTCTGTTCACCAACTCGGCAACCTGCTGACCAAGCGAGTTGAATACACTCAACTTAACATGGCTGCGTGCTGGTAACGCATAACTGATGGAAGTTGACGGGTTAAAAGGGTTGGGGAAGTTTTGTTGTAAAAAGAAATATTCTGGATAAATATTTTCAGATAAAATCGTTTCTTTACTAAGACTGTGAGGAACAGAAATTAAAATAGTTTTGAAAATTTGGTTTCCACTATTATCAATAGCAGAATATGTGACAGAATAATTTCTTCCATTTCCATTGCCTGCTCTTTCAGCTCTCAAAAGGAAAGAGGTATCAAGGCTACCAGTGCTGACTTGTTGAATATCGTTAACCTTATCTCCATTCCCAGTACCATTATCTGCTTCATCGCTTGTAACTGAGAGAAGTAAAACCGAGAAATTTTGTGAATTATCACTCGCTGATATACTTACATCTATTTGTCGCATTTTATGATTAGGTGGCCATAAAAATTGAGGGGTACAGGTTAGAGTTATCTTCGGTTTTTGAGAATCAATTACAGTTACATAAAATGAACAACTATCAGTTCCGCTTTCATTGGATGCATAACACCTCACTTGTGAAATGCCAATAGGAAACAAACTACCTGACGGAGGAAAACAAGAAATGTCTGTAGCTGAAGTATTGAGCACGGAGGGTGTATAGAATGCAATTGCTACATTACTATCAACGCCAGTATACACCACTATGTCGTTAGGACATTGTAAGACAGGTGCTGGAATGAAATCTGAATTGTTAATCAATATAGAAAAGGCAGGCTCATGTTGTGTTGTAACTGCTATATCTAAATCAAAATCATTGTCAAAATCATTGAGGGAAAAGTAATAAGGCACTGGCAAGATATCAAAGTTAACCCTTTCACCAAAGATGAGATCTTCTAAAGATGAGTTGTTTTTCAAAACAGATATACTCGCTCCCAATATATTGGATACTATTAACTCTGGATAATTATCATTATCCAAATCGTTAATATTTAAGTAAACAGGTCCTAAGTCTGTTGTGAAATCAATATGGGTTGAGAATGAGGACGCGTCAATATGTTCGTTGAAGTTAATATTCTTCAGTACTGATAACGTATTACCGAAACCGCCATTGGTATTTAGAACTGTTAGATCATTTTTCCCGTCGATATTTAAGTCTTTAATTACTACATATTCAGGTCCAGTTCCTACCGGAAAATTTATCATTGGGTAAAATTGAATTTCTGAAGTAGACGTATTGTTTTCTAACACCGAAACGATTCCCTTTGCTTTGCTCGGGACTGCAATATCAATTAGGCTATCATTATTTATATCACCGACAGAAATTCCATTTGGTGAACCTTCAGTCGGAAATGAAAAAATATCATCAAAGAGAATGTTTCCTGGCGTACTGATGTTTCGATAAACATAAACCATATTTACATTATTACTGGGTGAAATTATTTCTAAAGTATGATCATGATTCAAATCGGCAAGTGATAAGAAATTTGGATTCACAGCATTTACAATTTCTATTGCTGGTTCAAATGATATATGATTAACGCTACTATTATTACGGTATACTTCTAATTTTACATTTGCACCTGAGACAACAACCAAATCAGGTTTGTAATCATTATCTATGTCACCAATAGTTAGATGCTGTGGCGCATTAAGTGAGACGACATCGAGTTTTTTGAAGGCAATTGAATCACTTATTCCAATATTCTGATACACGGTGATTTTATCCCCTGCATAACTTGTTGTTACTATGTCTATTAGTCCATCGGAATTTAAATCTGCAGATGCAATTCCGTATGTTGTATATGTTGTTGGGAAGTCAAACTTATTTTGAAAAAGAGAAGTATCGACATTGTAAGAATGAAATTTTCTATCGTAGTTTTTTTGACTAAAAGTATTATTTAGAGAAAACATTGTAATTAAGAAAAAAGCAATTATTGTTTTTAACATAAAATGGTTCCTTTTATTAATGGATTGATGTATAATTTTTAAAAGTAAATCGTCCCACATATCTTCCCTTGCAGAATTATCTTTTGAAATTATTGTAACAATTGTAATTTTTCCATCCTTTTTCCGAGAAATACCCTCAAACACTCAAAAAATACCCTCCGAGAGTATTTATAATACCCTTTTTGGCTATTTCTAATACCCTCGGAGATACAAAAATGTATCTCCGAGCCAATTTTCAATACTCTTTGAGAGAGTAATAGGTATCGGAAAGACACTATGAAATACCCTCCGGGAGTGAAATAAGTACCTCCGAGGGTATTTCAAAGACCCTCGGAGGTAGTAAAAGGATGGTTATTGGTTAATTCGTGACTGGTTAAATGGTGCATAGTTAATCGGTGATTAGTCAATTAGTGAATAGTTCTCAGAACGACACTTATACTCACCAATCACGACTCACCAATTAACAAATTAACCCATCACTATTCACCAAATAACCAACTACGGTGTCGGTCCGGATTTTGGTGGGCGACCCGGGAACCGGGTTTTAAGGTCATCGTAAATTGAGGTAATTCCGGTGACGTTCGATTTGGATGCGGCTTTGACCGAATTATAGAATACGAGTGCTGAAGTAAATGCTTCGCTCCCGACTGCCATGTAGGTATCACTCACTGCTTCGAACAGTGAGGCAAGTTCCTGCATAATGGGTGAAAGTTGTTGCGTGAGCACAACATCTTTTTGCAACTCGGTTGCATCGAGATATGGAGGTGAGAGGTTCGGGTTCGCTTTGCAATAGTCGAGCGATTTCGACACAAACGAAACGGATTTATCTCCCATCTTGAGCATTGTTCCTCGCTCTTCGGCGGTGAGATTGATAAGAAATGGTAATTTTGCTCGGGCAGATTTTAATGCATCGATGGCTGCATCGCGATCTGCATCCGGAAGTTCTGCTGATATATTTGAGTATGGCATAAGGTTTTTCCTTTATATGATTATGAATATGAACTATGATTTACAATCGACGATTTATGTCTACAATCCGTAGGGATTGAAGATTTTATCATTACATCAGTAGAGACGGGTAAATGTTCTGATTACTGATTACTCTTTACTGAAATATATATCGTCACAGATTGGAAGGGTTGCAGAAAATTAACCACGAAGGGAACGAAGAGTATTAAGCGTGGTTCCAAAGAGGTCCTTAAGTCTCTCGTTTGAAGGGAATAACCTTGCGAAGGTTAGGATAAATGAAAAACCTTCCATGCCTTCGGCAGGCAGGCGTAAGGTTAGTGTAAGAGTGAATCCGGAATCCCCGGAGGTATTGGTAAACCCCGTTCCTTCAATGCTTGGAGCCAGCGTTTGTTAACGGTCGGTGTGTTGCCCCACTGATAGCCATCCCAGTATTTTATGGTTTTCATCCACTCATTGAAGTACTCATAATCTGGTAATCGGTTGATTCGTTTATTGACAAAAAGACTTTCTGCTAACATATCGAACGGGTCACCTGTAGTGACGAAGGCAGGAGAAAGGTCGAAATTAAAGTATGTGTAGATATTATAATATTCGCGATTTCCGATTGAACCGTTTACATCGTGTACATTAACTTTGAACTGCTTATCTTTTTTCTGTATGTCTTCAATGAAACACAGAGAATATTTTATTTGATATTTGAACGCCTCCCCAACGATGGTTTTTGGAATATTTATATAGGTTCGTTCTAACCCCGGTTTTACTCCTTCTGTAATATAATCTCCTTGCGTAGGAGAATGACCGGTAATGAAACGAGGGTCAAGAATAAAAATACTTGCTGAACGTAGTGGTTGGTCAATACATGGAACAATAATTTCAGTTATACCATCATTTTCCAAATCGATCATTTTTATCTCACCGACTCCGCCAATGTGGAGATAGCATCCTATCTCCTCTCCCGTTGACGCATCGAGTTTGACAATAATTTGATGAAAGTAAGGAGAACCACCTTTCAAAATAATTTCCGGAGTTCCGTTATTATCAAAATCACCAATTTCAAGGTTTCCAGCTATGAAGTTATCATCTTTCGTTTCCGGCTTTTTCGGAAAATGAAAATATTTTTTTAACAAAGAAGTCCAGAGAATTTCATTTGTTGAAATATCTTTACATTTAATAACTGCCGTTTGAAGTCCGGTATTTTCCTGATACTCTATCCAGAATACTTCGTTGATAGCATCTTTGTTAATATCCAAAAAGGATAAAATACGAGGGTTGTGTAACTGATGATTAACAGATTCCGACCCAATTTGCATTACATCAACGGACTCACCCATTCTATTTTTCAATGTCATCATTTCGCCTGCAAATGATGCGCTCACCGGATTCATATCCATCGGTCCATACAAAATCTTCCAAATCACTAAAAGTAACAGAACAATAATCGTTGCCGCAATCGGTAAACGGTGTTTCCAGAGTTTGCGCCCTGCTTGTTTTGCAAGAGGGATTCGGCGGGAGTCAGTGAGGCGGCGGTTGAAGAAGAGTTCGGAGAAGTTCTCGATGCCTACGATTTCAAAAGGTTTTAGGTCATAGGTGGTAGGTTGTAGGTGGTTAACGGTTGACGGTTCGAGGTATTCATTTTTTTGCCGCCTTGCGGCATCCCGCTCTGCGGGAAATTTTTCATTTTTAATTTTGCATTGTTGCTTGGGGACGACAAGAAATCTAATCGGAGAGAAAAGACACGCTTCAACCTTCAACTTCAATCCATTGGAATCAACAGGGAGGAGTTTACCAGAAGAATCGAGCGCTCCGGTGATGGCAACATCGGGACGGATGCTGAATTCTTCTTTGTATTGGTGAAGTCGAAGCAAGTCGGTGAAGATAACTGCGGCAAGTCCTGCACACAACGATTCGCCGATGATGAGATTTGCATGTTCAAAAGTACATCGTACAATCAACTTCCGCTTGATTTTAATGTGCGTTACCCGTTCAAAGAAATCCTTCGCCGCAATTAATGCAGAGCGGAGTTCCTGATGGTTGTTCTTATTGTTTTCTGCAAATTGTGTTACGTGTAATTCATCTTGCTGAATGGGTTTTGGACTGAACGAAACATCAACCCGTAGTTGAGAAAGTGTTGCAAATTCCGGAGGAAGTTCAGTGAGGATTGGCTCATGCTCAACCATAGGAATCCAAACTTTATCCGTCGAAAAAGATTTGGGTTTGGTTGTGGAAAACAAGCCGTTTGTTTGTTGGTGTTGCCACGATGCAAATTTTTCTTCTTCCTGTTTGAGATGCTCAAGCGCTCTTGACAGTTCTTCATTCTTATCTTGTCTTAAGACCTTCGAAGAAACATCAAGCAGATTCTTCAATCGAAAAAGAAACTCAGGGTTTGTTCCGGTAAAATCTGTCTGAAGAATTGATGTGGTAATTTCAGATAACAACTCAGGAAGATAGGCGATAAGATAGTGTGTGGCATCTTCTGACGAAAACTGCTCAATAAACTCAAGAATCTCCAGCAACTTCATTCTCTTGCTTGAAAGAAGCGGGAGAGATTGCTTGAGAGTCTGAAATCTGTTTTCTATTGTTAACGGGTCATTCATAATTTCGAATTGCGAATTGCCAATTGCCTACGGCTCATAGAGCGAATTATCCAATCTTGGATTATCCATCCGATTGAAGCGCGTAGAGATTTTAGGAGGTCGTGCAAACTACTCACCAATCACCACTAACCACTCACGAATAACAACTAACGGATAACAGATAACGAACCTCAACTGAACAACCGGATTTCTGTAATTGTTTGATTCGCAGTCAGCGGAATGGCGATTTGATGAGAATGCACTTCTTTCACTAAGGTTGATTCATCATCGAAAAGAATAAGCGCGTAACGGATGTGTTCGTTCGTAGTTGATGTAATTGTTGCTTTGAACGTGTCCGGTTCCGGATGTAATAGTAAGGAAAAGTTTCCGTCTGTGATATATTCCTTATCATCTTCCACAGTAAGGATAGCTGAAGGGAGATGGAGCGTAACACCCGAACGTTTCCATTCGATTATTTCCAGAGACGGGAAGGATGAGACCCCTTGCTTATTTGTTGGGAGAAAGAACGAACGACCTGATTCATCTACAATTCCAAGCAACACCAACTGACTGAGAAGTGGATTTTCCGCAAGAACATGGAAGCGATACTGTTGCTCGAATCTATCTTTGACAATTCGAACCAATGTTTTCGAAGGTTCTGAGGCAAACGTAGCAACAGTAACAAACCGACCTGTTTCTTCTGCTACATGCTGTGCGGCAAGGACAATCGTGTTATCCGTTCCGGTCAGTTTGTTCAAATCAATTTGAGGTTGGTACAAACTTAACTCAATGATGTTTGAGCGTGTTATCTTTCGTGAAAGCGTTTCAACTCGTTCCGAGATTGGTTTTACCATTTCACCTTCAAGTGTCGAATAATATTGTTGTAAGAACTTTAATTTCTCTTTGCAACTATTACACAAATCAAGATGATTCTTCTCGCTCTCATTAAGACGAGCAGAATCACGGGCAAGCCGGTCAAGTTCGAGTTCTGTTAAATGGTTTTCTGTCATTTGTTAATCATCATTGGTCAATTGTCATTAGTCATTTGTACGAATTTAACAGATAACTGATATTTATTTTCATTTTGAATTTTTCCTTTTGCATTGATAATATCGTTCCATTTTCGATGGTTCACAGAAACCCCAATTCACGTTTCAATCGCTCGCGTAAGTCGTTTTTTGCCTGTTTTGCAACATATTCAATAATTACGCGATGATGTTGGTTATACAATTCCTGAGTTAACGTTGGACTATGACTCTTCATTATTGAAAAGTATGATAGCCCGTCTTGTTCGAACGTGAGGAATTCATGGTCTAAAATATCGGAGATTGTCTGATAGAAAATTGCCGCATCATCTCGTGTAAGTTTACCTTTCTGAACATATGATATGTGGAGAAATTGTTTGGTTTGTTGGAGCGATTCATTGATAAATAGTTTCAACTCTTCTTGAGTGAAAAGAGATTGTTCACAGCATGAAGTCCCTGTATGTTTGCTTGAATAGACTGAGCGAATCAACAACGCAACTTCAACTAACGGAATTATCTTTTGGTGTTCCGGTTGTTCAGAAAGAATTTCTGCTATCACTGATAGCATGTTGTTCAGTGAAGTTTGTTCAGGAAGTCGTCCCCAAAACTGAATGGAGAACAGTTCCGGAGTAACGGGAGAGAATCCTGTTTTACATTCCTTGCTACAAATATATTTTTCACCCGATTTATCTTTTATCTTCAGTGAAGAGTGTTCAGTAAGATATTCTTTGATATTTCGGATGATGCGACCGAGCGATGAATCGTGTTCACGATACGAGCGATAAATTCTATGATTAACGTTGCTGAAGATGAGACAACGGAGGGCGTTCTGAATTTCATCGGCGGACGCGGACTCCAGAGGAGTGAAATTCTCGAAATAGGTAGTTAGTTCAGGGAATCCTGCATCAGAATATTTGAACAACTCTGCTATTGAATCGAAAGCAAAATCTTCAATTGTCAATCCTACATTTTCCGCATTGAATTTCCCGTTTGTCTTTTTCATTCGTAAATATGCGACAGCCATGTTATGGCAGAGATTGATAAACTCCGTCAACTCGCGATGTGTCGAACGATGTTCAAGCACACGAAGCAATAGCGATTTAATATGTGAAGGATTGAAACTCATTCACCCGATTGTTTTTATTTCGGGTGAATATAGTTAAGAGTTGAATTGAAGGCAAATAAAACCAGATTGACGATTTACGATTGAGTCATTGAAGTTTTAGTTTTAGGTTACATATTCTCACTGGACATAATATGAAACTCGAAATCAAAAAACTCAAACCACAAACCAGTAACCTGTAACCACTATTAGCTTTTGTTCAAAGTGAATTTTTGTTTTAGATAGAAGTACAAGCGAATGGAAAGCAGAACAAGTACGATAACTCCATACGTCAGTGGTCTTTGTGTATCTGCTTTCACGAGCCAGAGATAATGAATAACTCCGCCGATTGCGATGAGATACACGAGGCGGTGAAGCCATTTCCATCGCTTACCGCCGAGCCATTGTATCATTTTATTAAATGAAGTTACAGCAAGGGGAATGAGGAGAAGAAAACTTGCAAATCCAACGGTAATGAACGGTCGCTTGGCTACGTCAACTACTATGGATTCCCATTCGAAGAATTGGTCTAAGTAAATGTACGTTGTGAAATGAAGAGAAGCATAAAAGAACGCAAACAACCCAAGCATCCGTCGGAATTGTCCAACCCAATTCCAGCCTGAGATTTTCTTCAACGGAGTAACAGCAAGCGTAATGCACAGGAACCGCAACGTCCATGTCCCGGTTGCATCGGTAATGTCGTCAATCGGATTTGCACTGAGTTCATCATTCAAAAACTGCCACGTTAAAATCGCAACAGGCAGTAACGATGAAAGGAAAAGAAGTGGTTTGGCAATCCACTTTATAGTTTGTCTTTGATTCATTTTCAAATTCAGCAATCAGAAATTTTTCTTCAAATCCATTCCGCTGTACATGCTTGCAACTTGGTCAGCGTATCCATTGAACATGAGAGTTTTTTGTTTGAAAAATTCTCCAATACGTCGTTCCTTCGACTGACTCCATCGCGGATGGTCAACTTCCGGATTAACGTTCGAGTAAAAGCCGTATTCACTTGGCGCTGAAATGTTCCACGATGTTGGTGGCTGAGATTCAACAAATTTAATCTTCACAATTGATTTGATGCTTTTAAATCCGTATTTCCAAGGAACGACAAGTCGCAATGGCGCGCCATTTTGATTCGGAAGTTGCTTCCCGTACAAACCTGTTGCAAGAATTGTCAATGGATTCATTGCTTCATCCATGCGGAGTCCTTCAACGTAGGGCCACTTGAGAACGCTTCGATTTTGTCCGGGCATTTGTTCGGGAGCGTACAATGTTTCAAATGCTACGTACTTTGCTTTTGAAGTTGGCTCCAACCGCTTTATCAAATCACGCAAAGGAAAACCAAGCCAAGGAATTATCATTGACCACGCTTCGACACAACGCAACCGATAGATTCTGTCTTCTAATGTCAATCCTTTCATCAAGTCTTCAAGATTATACTTTGCCGGCTTTTTCACTTCGCCTTCGACAGAAACAGTCCACGGTTTTGGTTTAAGGGTGTGTGCATTCTCGGAAGGGTTTTCCTTATCAACTCCGAACTCATAAAAATTGTTGTACGTGGTAACATCTTTGTAGGGAGTCAATTCTTCGGTCGTGTTGTACTTGCTCGGATTTTTTGGTTTGAAGTCGTCGCCGGGTTTAGCAAGTGCTATTGAAGATGGGAGGATTGTACCGGCGACCAATCCAACGGTTGCCGCAGAAGCAGAAGCAATAAATTTTCTTCTGTTAAGATAAAGTTGTTCGGGTGTAATTTCTGATGACTTGATGTCATCGGTATGTTTGATTAACATAAAAGAACTCTGATAGTTGATAAAATGACAACAGGCTAACAGACAGAAGATAATAAATGTTCCCAACAATCTTTAGTTTCCAGTTACCTGTTTTCTGTTTCCAGTTTCATTATGATTTTGTGAAATGAACGTCAAAGAATAAATCTTCAATCGTAAATCGTCAATCGAAAATCTACCTTGTTATTCCCCTCAATTTTTCCTATATTTTTCACGCCTACATGATAAAATCGCATAGTTTTCCAGCGTTTTACCCATTTTTGAAAGTATCATAGTGACTAAAAAAGAGTTTGATGTTCTGATTATTGGAGGGGGTCCGGGTGGATATGTCGCCGCAATTCGGGCGGCACAACTCGGTTTCAAAACTGCCGTCGTTGAGCGTGACAAGTTAGGCGGCGTTTGTCTCAATTGGGGATGCATTCCCACGAAAGCCCTTCTCAAGAACGCGGATATTTACAATCAAATTAAACATGCCGATGAATGGGGAATCTCCTATAAGGATTTATCGTTCGATTTCGGAAAGATTGTCAAACGAAGCCGAGATGTTGCTCTGAAGAATTCGAAAGGAGTCGAATATCTTTTCAAGAAAAATAAAGTTGAACATATCTCCGGTTTCGGATTTATCACCGGAAGAAGAAAAGTCGAAGTTCGGAAAGAAGGAAAACCGGTTGAAGAAGTTTCCGCGAAGCATATTATCATTGCAACAGGTGCAAGACCGAGAAGTATTCCCGGAGTAACATTTGATGGAAAGAAAATCATCTCAAGTACTGAGGCGATGCTGCTTCAGGAAGTTCCGAAGAGTTTGATTGTCATTGGGGCAGGTGCAATCGGCGTTGAGTTTGGTTATCTTTACAATTCGTTTGGTACAAAAGTGACGATCGTGGAAATGTTGCCGAACATTCTTCCAATCGAAGATAAAGAATTGACGAAACTGCTCGCGAGTAATTTCAAGAAACAGGGAATTGAAATTTTAACAGAAGCAAAAGTAGAAAGCGTTAAGGTTGGAAACGATGTCAGTGTAACAGTTCAAACAAAAGACTCTAAGAAAGAAGTCAAGGCAGATGTCGCTTTGATGGCAATTGGTGTTCAGGGGAATGTCGAGAATATGGGACTTGAATCGCTCGGAGTGAAAGTTGAAAAGAGTTGGATTCAGGTTGATGATTTCAGTCGAACAAATGTTGAAGGTGTGTATGCAATCGGAGATGTGGCGGGCGCACCGTGGCTTGCGCACGTTGCTTCGCGTGAAGGAATTATTTGCATCGAAGCGATTGCCGGAAAAAATCCACAACCAATTGATTACACGAATATCCCCGGTTGTACCTATTGTCAGCCGCAGGTTGCAAGTATAGGATTGACGGAAGAGAAAGCGCTTGCTGAAGGTTATCAATTGAAAGTTGGACGATTTCCTTTCACAGCGAGCGGAAAAGCGAGAGCAATTGGTGAGACTGATGGTTTAGTGAAATTGATTTTTGATGCAAAGTATGGTGAACTTCTTGGAGCGCATATTCTCGGCGCTGAAGCAACGGAGATGATTGCAGAACTTGGTGTTGCGAAATCTCTTGAAGCAATTTCGGGAACGATCGCCGGAACGATTCACGCACATCCGACACTTTCTGAAGCAATCATGGAAGCGGCGGAAGATGCGTACGGACACGCGATTCACTTGTAATTTCGGTTTGCGGATTGCCGATTTCGGATTGATGTAATGAAAAAAAAGGAATTCTTTAAATACTTAGACAGAGAATTTAAAGAAAGATTAAGAATAAAAATCGTTGTTGAAAAAGGAAAGGTCGTTGACCTCTTAGTTCAATACGAAACATATTCAAACCCAACGTGGATTCCAATCGTCCGTTACGATTGTACTCATGGGTTCTTTCATAGAGATATAATGTTGCCGAATGGCGAACAAGAAAAACAAGCAATTGCAATTGAAAAACTCGATGATGGTTTATCATATGCTGAACAAGAACTAAAAGACCGATGGGAATGGTACAAACAAAGATATTTTAAAAGGGTACGAAAATGACAAACAAAGAATTAGTTCATCATAATATCAGTTTAACATTTGATTTTCTCAGAGAGGTTGTTCATCATCCTGAAATACTTGATTCTGTGAAAGAAGGCTCAGATATCGAATTTGTTCAAAAAAATATTGTAAAGCGGTCAAAGAATGGATTGAAAAAATCTACACGTTACTTTAAGGTATTACACAAATTTGAAGTAATTGGTAATTAGCCGCTGTTTTGAAACATGGAATCTCTCAAAACACTTAACATTGGTTGTGCTAATTATGAAGAAACGTGGAATTTAGAGAAGCAATTATGGAAGCGGCGGAAGATGCGTACGGACACGCGATTCACTTATAATTTCGGATTGCGGATTGCCAATTTTGGATTTGTGATACATTAGGATGAATATTGACTTCATACGTGATTCCATCGTTTCTGAATTCTATTTAACGCAACACGCAATGCAAAAAATGCTTGAAAGAGCAATTTCAAAAAATGAAGTGTCAGAAGTGATCAATAATGGAGTCATCATCGAAGAATATCCAAATGATAAATATGGACCTTCATGTTTGATTTTTGGAACAACTAAAGAGGAACGACCGTTGCATGTTTTGGTCTCATATTCTAACCCTGTTTGGGTTGTTACAACATATGTACCGTCAGAAGAAGAATGGATTGAAAATCAATATAGGAAAGTAAGATGAAATGTTTAGTCTGCAATAATATGATGAAAGATGTCATTAGGGGTGAGGCGGAATTTCATCATCAAGGGAAATTAGTCGTAGTGAAAAATCTTAATTACTTTGAATGTGAAGTATGTGGTGAAAGAGTTTTCTCAAGTTCAGTGGCTGATAGTATTTTAAAGAAGTTACAAACTAAACAAACTACCGAATATATAACAGTACCGGTTTATTCCTGATGGAAAAAATTTCTTTTCTTTCTTTGGGATTAACTTCGTACAAGTCAACATGGGATTTACAGAAACGCCTGTTTGAACTTCGGACGAAGAATGAAATTGATGATGTTCTGCTTTTGACTGAGCATCATCATGTTTTTACGCTTGGCAAATCAAGCGATGAAAATCATCTGTTAGCAAAGAGCGAAGAATTAAAAGCAAACAACATTGATGTGTTCGAGATAGATCGCGGGGGAGATGTAACGTATCATGGACCCGGACAACTTGTCGGTTATCCTATTCTTGATTTGAATAATTACTACAACGATATTCATCGTTATCTCAGGGAAATCGAAGAAGTTATCGTTCGAACACTTTCTGAATTTGGGATTTCAGCAACGCGAGACGACAAGTACACCGGCGTTTGGGTTGGAAATGATAAGATTGCAGCGATTGGTGTAAAGGTGAGTCGTTGGGTAACGATGCACGGTTTTGCTCTGAATGTCAATACTGATGTATCGTACTTTGATAGAATAATTCCGTGCGGAATTTTTCACAAAGGAGTTACTTCGATGGAACGCTTGCTTGGAACAACTGTTCCGATGGAAGAAGTTTCGAGTAAGATTGTTCATCATGTTGGAAAAGTATTTAATGTTCGTGTGGAAAATGTTAGCAGGGAAAATTTGTTTGAAAAAATCAAAAAGGAACATGTTCTTCAAGAAAGTATTTGATGTCATCAACGGTTGTAAAAGAAATTTCTAAGAAAAAGAAACATAACGGACAGGCGCAAGTCATGTCGTCGGTGAACGCAAAGTCATTACTCTCAAACGAGAGATTGATTGAAGCATATCGCATGATGTACACTGCTCGAAAGACGGATGACAAGATTCTCGTGCTTCTTCGTCAGGGAAAAATCTTTTTCCATATTGGTGGTTCGGGGCATGAAGCCGCACAGGTTGCGACCGCATTTGCCATGAAGCCCGGTTACGATTGGGCGTATCCATATTATCGCGACATGGCGTTTTCATTAGGATTCGGCTACACAGTTGAAGAAGTGATGCTTGAAGCGATGCATCGAGCGAACGGTCCGAGCAGCGCGGGATTTGCCATGCCGTTTCATTGGGGACAAAAGAAGTGGCGCATCGTTTCTCAATCAAGTTCAACCGGAACACAATTTTTACAAGCGGTTGGAACAGCGATGGGGGCAGTGATGGAAGGGAACGATGAGGTTGTGTATGTTTCTGCAGGTGAAGGAACGACAAGTCAAGGTGAGTTTCATGAAGCGCTTAATTGGGCGGCACGTGCGAAACTCCCAGTCATATTTTTAATTCAGGATAACAAGTTTGCTATCTCTGTAACGAAGCAAGAACAAACCGCTGCTGATTCCGTGTTTCATCTCGCAAGCGGTTACCAAGGATTGAATCGTTATGAAGTTGACGGCTGTGATTTTCTTGCATCCTTTGAAGCCGCTTCTGATGCCGTTGCGAAAGCCCGGAGAGGCGAAGGACCGAGTTTGATTCTGGCTCACACTGTTCGATTGCTTCCTCATTCTTCGTCGGATGACCAGCGAAAGTATCGTTCGGAAGCTGACCTCGAACGAGATAAGAAACTTGACCCGTTACCGAGATTTGAAAAATATTTGCTCGAACAGAAAGTTTTGAGTGAATCGGAACTCAAACAAATTCAAGAAGAAATTCTTGCAAGAATTGATAAAGCGGCTGATGAAGCGGAAGCAGAATCCCAGCAAGAAGCAAGTAATCTTTTGAACTATGTTTACTCACCGAATGCCGGCGTTCCAAAAGATGGATTTGTGGAACGTGAACATTCTGGAGAGAAGATTGTCATGGTTGATGCAATCAATCATGCGATGGCGGAAGAGATGGAACGTAATCCCAAGATGTTGATTTATGGTGAAGACGTCGCCGGTGAGAAAGGCGGCGTGTTCACCGCTACGAAAGGGTTGACGAAAAAATTCGGATGGGGACGTGTGTTCAATTCTCCGCTTGCGGAAGCGAGCATCATTGGAACGGCGTTCGGACTTTCGGTGCGCGGTTTCAAACCCGTAGTCGAAATTCAATTCGGCGATTATATTTGGCCCTCGTTCATGCAACTGCGCGGAGAAGTTGCTGTGCTTCGTTTCCGTTCTTTTAATGAATGGTCGTGTCCGATGGTCGTTCGAGTCGCAGTTGGCGGTTACATTCATGGCGGATTGTACCACAGCCAAAGCATTGACGGATTTTTCACACATATTCCCGGATTACGTGTTGTCTATCCATCCAACGCCGCCGATGCAAAAGGACTTTTGAAAACCGCGTGTCGTTCTGATGACCCGGTAATTTTCTGTGAACACAAAGGATTGTACCGCGCAAGTTTTGCAACTTCACCGGAACCTGATTCGGATTTTTGTTTGCCTTTCGGAAAAGCAAAAGTCGTGAAGCAGGGGAGTGATATTTCGATTATCACGTGGGGAATGTTGGTTCAGCGTTCCCTTGAAGCAGCAAGAAAACTTGAAGAGAATGGAACAAGTGTCGAAGTAATTGATTTACGAACACTCAATCCATTAGATGAAGAAACTATTTTTGCTACCGTAAAGAAAACCGGAAAGGTTTTAATTGCTCATGAAGATACTCTAACGAGTGGTTTCGGTGCTGAGATTGCCGCTTTGATTTCTGAACAATGTTTTACCAGGCTCGATGCGCCAATCAAGCGCGTCGCGGCAAAAGATTCACCGGTTCCGTATTCGCCGACACTTGAGAATGTGATGTTGCCACAGACTTCGGATATTGTGAAAGCGTTGGAAGAGTTAGCAGTTTATTAAATCAAAACATATTGGAAATTCTATGAAAAAAACTAAAACCACTTTGCGTGACAAGGATGCTTTGGGGTATTTACAAAATGCAAAGGAGTTACTGAATAAATCGGAAATTAAAAACGATACCTACATAGATATTAAGTATGTTCGAGAAGCCTGTGGAACAGCTTACTTGGCTGTTCTCAAAGCGATAGATAGTTATTTAGACCGAAGGGGAGTAGGAAAAAAAGAACTACCTCGTTCCGTTGAATCATATCGAGATGTTTTATTTCGCTACGCATCAATTCATAACGGTAGATTGCTTTCAGATTTTGACAAACTCTATGATGAGCTTCATATTGCCGGATACTATCGTGGTTTGATTTATGATGTAAATGTTCTCAAAGTGATTTTTAAAACGGCTGAACGATTCATCAAGATGATGAGTTGAGATATTGATTTGTGTTAATACATCTATAAAGAAACTCTCGTTGTCATGACTCAACAACACGGCAAGAAAAATATTCAATTGACTTCAGAACATAAACATCAACTTTACTTTTTCATGCGCCTTATGCGCGAGTTTGAGGATACAATTCTTCGTCTCTATCATCAGGGAAAGATTGTTGGCGGTGCGTATTCCGGAAATGGAAACGAAGCGACGGCTGTCGGTAGTGCGTTTGCGTTGGAGAAACACGACTATCTATTTCCGATGCATCGCGATATCGGAGCGCATTTTGTCAAAGGTCAAACCGTTCTCAACATGTTCTTACAACATCTTGGACGAGCGAACAGTTTAACTCGCGGGCGTGATGGAACAGGACATTATTCAGACCCAAGTTTGAAAATCTATGGAAACATCAGCAATCTCGGCGCGATGGTTCCGGTTGCGTGCGGAGCGGCGTTGGCAAGCAAGATGCGAAAAGAAAATGCTGTTGCGATGACGTACATCGGCGACGGAGGTTCAAGCGTCGGTGAAGTTCATGAAGCATTGATGATGGCATCAGTGATGAAACTTCCGCTTGTGTTGATTATCGAAAACAATCAATATGCTTACTCGACACCAATCGCAAAACAATTTATTGTTAAGAAATTATCTGACAGGGCGATTGGCTACGGGATTCCCGGTCTAACGGTTGATGGGACAGACGTCTTGGCAGTTTATGATGTTTGCAAGGATGCAGTGGAGCGAGGGCGCAAGGGTGAGGGTCCGACAATAATCGAATCTGTCACGATGAGAATGCACGGACATGCTGCCCATGATAACGCGTGGTACGTTCCGAAACAATTGCATGAAGAATGGAAGAAGAAAGACCCAGTCGAACAATTTGAAAAGAAACTTCTGAAAGAAAAAGTCGTCACGGAAAAATCATTAAAAGAAATTCAAGTAAAAATTCAATTAGAAATTGAAACTGCATTGAAGGAAGCGGAAGCAAGTTCATATCCTTCATCTGAAGAAGTTACTCAAGGAGTTTATGCTGATTAACAAATTGTCATTAGTCAATAGTCATTGGTCATTTGTCATTGGTAGTTTTTTCAAACCGCAAACCTGCAACCACGAACCGACAACAGTCAACCAATGAACAAAACATTAACCTACATTGAAGCAATCTCCGAAGGTCTCCGCGAAGAAATGAGACGAGACAATTCTGTCTTTCTGCTTGGCGAAGATATTGGCGCGTACGGCGGTGCGTTCAAAGTTACAAAAGGATTTGTTGAAGAGTTCGGAGAAGAGCGGGTGCTTGATACTGTGCTTGGTGAAGCGGCAATTCTCGGAGCGGCAAGCGGCGCGGCTCTTGTGGGAATGAGACCCGTTGCCGAAATGCAATTTTCTGATTTTGTATCGAACGGATTCAATCAACTTGTAAACATTTCGGCAAAGTATCATTACAGAAATTTCACGCCGATTCCGATGGTTGTACGACTTCCATCCGGCGGTGGAATTCATGGCGGCCCGTTTCATTCGATTAATCCTGAAGCGTGGTTCTTTCATGTTCCGGGTTTGAAACTTGTTGCCCCATCAACTCCGTATGATGCAAAGGGACTTCTGAAAGCGGCGATACGTGATAACAATCCTGTGTTGTACTTCGAGCATAAATATTTGTATCGCCATATCAAAGGCGAAGTGCCTGATGATGATTACATTGTCCCAATCGGAAAAGCGGACATCAAACGTGAAGGAGCAGATATCACTGTCATAACCTATCACAACGGCGTTCATTGGAGTTTATCAGCCGCAGAGACAATGGCAAAAGAAGGTATCGAAGTCGAGGTTGTTGACTTACGTTCATTAATGCCTCTTGATAAAGAAGCGATTTTGCGTTCAGTAAAGAAAACAGGAAAAGTGTTAATCGTTCATGAAGACACATTGACCGGCGGTATCGGTGGAGAAATTTCCGCCATGATAACGGAACACGCGTTTGAATTTCTTGATGCGCCGATACGTCGCGTTGCATCACTCGATACGCCCGTTCCATACGCGCCGACGCTTGAAGAAGCATTTCTTCCGAGCGCAAAAAAAGTAGTAGTAGAATTACAAAAACTTGCAGCATATTGATATGAAAGAAAAGAAATTACAAATGGATTTTAATCCTGTTATTGTTGAGGTTGCCACTGTGCTTGACAGCGCGAAAATTTCGTACATGGTGTCGGGTGGACAGGCGATGAAACTGCATGGTGTCGAACCGTTCAATAGCGATGTTGATATTTCGCTCGGTGTCGGAGTTGAACAACGAACGACGCTTCAAAAATTATTAGCAAAAATGCAATTGCGGATTATGGTTCGTTCTCCAGCCAATTTTGTCAGGCAAACGCATGTGCTTCCGACAATCAACGAAGGAACAGGAACGCGGGTTGACTTTATCTTTGCCGATTCGCCCTTTGAAAAAGAGGGAGTGTCAAGTCGTTCGCTCAAAGTTGTCATCAATAATTATACTGTCAAATTCATGTCGCTTGAAGATATGCTCATACAGAAAGTTGTCTCCGGCGAAGAAAAAGATTTTCATGAAGCACGGGCATTACTCTCGAAGAAACCGAAATACAAAGTTCGGTTTGTCGAACAGACGCTGAAGGAGTTTTCAAAAATAAACGACAAGGCATATATGCCTGTGTTTGATAAAGCACGAAAGAAAAAATCATTAGCATAAGAAAGTTTTAGGAAACCATCATGGCAAAAGTAGAAGTTGTAATGCCGCAGTTGGGCGAAAGTCTTACCGAAGGCACGATTGTAAAATGGCACAAAAAACCGGGAGATAAAGTCAGGAAGGACGAAACGCTTCTTGAAATTTCCACCGACAAAGTTGATTCGGAAATTCCATCTCCTGTTGGAGGTGTCGTTACTAAATTATTGTTTGAAGAACAAAAAACAGTAGCAGTCCGAACCGTGATTGCAGAAATTGATACGGATGAGTCTGCATCAGGCTCTGCCGAAACACCGAAGGTCTCTCAACCTGTTGAACAAGCGAAACCGGTTGTTGCTGAATCAAAACAACCAAGTGCGTCACCTGTTGTATCTTCACAAGCAAAACCCGCGACAGGTAGATTTTATTCTCCGCTTGTTCTGAACATCGCACGTGAAGAAGGAATCTCGATGAGCGAACTTGAACAACTTCCCGGAACCGGTGAAGGTGGACGTGTTTCAAAGAAGGATATTCTCGCGTATGTTGATGCGAAGAAAAAGGGAACTGTCGTTGTGCAACCGACTATATCTGCACACCCAACCGTTTCGACTGCGCCATCTGCGCCACGATTGGAAACATCGTTGAAACATGTTGATGCAGGAGAACTTCTCAAAAAATATCCTGCGCCGCAGTACGAAATTTTGCAGATGAGCAATATCTTGCAAAAAATGTCAGACCACATGGTGAAGAGCGTTCACACATCACCGCACGTTCAGGCAATTCACGAATGTGACATGACGAAGGTAGATAATTACAGGAGAAAGCACACCGCTGCGTTTGAGGCGCGTGAAGGTTTCAAGCTGACCTACATGCCGTTCATCTGCGATGCGATTGTGAAAGCGTTGAAGAAATATCCACTTGTCAATTCTTCTATAGAAGGTGATAAAATTATTTTGAAGAAGTTCATCAATCTCGGAATGGCAGTCGCATCGGAAAACGGGTTAATTGTTCCTGTTATTAAAAATGCCGATGAGAAAAACTTCATCGGCATGGCACGCGCTATCAACGATTTGGCTACGCGTACACGCACGAAGAAACTCACACCTGCCGATATTGAAGGTGGCACGTTCACGATAACAAACTACGGTGTATTCGGAACGATGGTTGGGATTCCGATTATCAGTCAACCACAAGTTGCAATTCTCGGAATCGGTGCGATTAAGAAACGCCCGGTTGTCATCAATGATGCAATCGCCATTCGTTCCATGTCATACTTCACGTTATCGTTTGACCATCGCACCGTTGATGGCGCACTTGGCGGTTCGTTTATGGATGCAATTGTAAAGGAACTTGAGAATTTTGATGAAACTCAGGTTCTTTAAATCCGAAATTCTAATTTCAAAATCCTAAACAAATTCGAAATACTAAAATCGAAACCCCCAAGAAATATGACCTTGAAGAGCGTACCGAGAAATTTGCATCGCAAGTTGTTCAGTTCGTGAATGTAATTCCTAAAACTATTCCGAATATCGAATATTGTAAACAGGTTGTACGGTCGTCGGGTTCAGTTGGCGCAAATTATATTGAAGCGAATGAATCACTCGGCAAAAAGGATTTCCTTTTACACATCAAAATTAGTAAGAA
Organism: Ignavibacteriota bacterium; assembly: GCA_016212665.1. Taxonomy (NCBI): domain Bacteria; kingdom Pseudomonadati; phylum Ignavibacteriota; species Ignavibacteriota bacterium. The sequence continues at coordinate 31,368 of JACREZ010000033.1, read as the reverse complement.
GGAAGCGAAGGAGACTCGGTATTGGTTACGACTAATTACTTGTGAAGGACAATTTATTGAAGTGAAAGAAAAACTTATACAGGAATCTACTGAGTTAATGAAAATATTTGGCGCGATATTAGAAAAATCATCCGGTAAGGATGAGTAATTAGTATTTCGGATTTGTTTAGGATTTTGAAATTCGATATTAGAATTTATGACATTGTTGATTGAGGAAATAAAGCCACGAAGACCGGAGTGGCTAAAAGCCAAACTCCCCGGAGGTGAAAACTATTCGCGCCTGAAGGGATTGATGGAAACACGAAAACTTCATACTGTGTGTGAAGAGGCGCGTTGCCCGAACATGGGCGAATGTTGGAATCATGGAACAGCGACGTTTATGATTCTCGGTGATGTTTGCACACGGAGTTGTGGTTTCTGCGCAGTGAAAACCGGCAAACCGACGGAACTCGATGCGGATGAACCGCGACGTGTTGCAGAGGCAGTTCAATTGATGGGAGTGAAACATGCAGTCATAACTTCTGTCAACCGAGATGAATTGTTCGATGGAGGCGCACAAATTTTTGCTGAGACAATCAAACAGGTTCGTGCAGTAAATCCCGGAACCCGCGTCGAAGTATTGATTCCGGATTTTCGAGGAGACGAATTCGCCCTCGATATTGTTCTCGATGCTTTTCCCGATGTGTTGAATCATAACATGGAAACAGTACCGCGATTGTACACAACGGTCAGACCGCAGGCGAAATATGAACGTTCACTCGAATTACTCCAACGTTCGAAGCGTCGCGGTTTCCTCACGAAAACCGGATTGATGGTTGGCATCGGTGAAGAGGAACATGAAGTGGTTGATGTGATGAAAGATTTATCTGCAATCAACTGCGACATTCTCACTATCGGTCAATATCTTCAACCGACAAAAGAACATTTACCGGTTGCTCGCTTCGTTCATCCGGATGAATTCAATCGCTACAAAGTTGTCGGAAAAGAATTAGGTTTCAAGCATGTCGAATCCGGTCCGCTTGTTCGCAGTTCGTATCATGCCGAGCAACAAGTATAATCCACTCAATCCATTCATTTCATGCAAATACGAAAACTCTATCGCACAATCGAAACAATCGCTTCCCGCTCATTTACGAACGAGGAAGAGTTGTTGAAGAACGTCCTGCAAGCCGTCATCAGGAATGAAGAAATAAGCATGAAGGGGGGACGGCTTTGGAGATTCGATTCGAAAACGGGGACGTATGCGCTGATATTTCAAGACGGGGAAATCGAGCGTATCCGCGCGAACTTCCGTGTGAAGGTAAAAGACTATCCGATATTTTCCGAACTCGCTCAGGTGCGAACCGTTCTCGCGAAGGAACACGACAAATATTTACGCGAGCGCGGCATTTTGAAATATTCTGCAACGGGGATTGGCGAAAAAATTCAGTGGCGCGGCAAAACCTTGTATCGCTACATGATGGCGTTCAATGCGGATAATATTGACGAAAATCTCACCTCGACGCTCAACATTATTAGCGCAGCGTTGAACTCAGCTTTGAGCGGAAAGAAAATTGAACGGCAAGCGCGCAAACTCGAAGCCGAAATGGATAAAGCAAGGGAAATCCAACGCAGCATTTTACCGCAACACGAAATGCGATTTAACAAGTACGAATTGTACGGCGTTTCGCTTGCTGATTTGGTTGTTGGCGGTGACTTTTTTGATTATCTTCAATTCGAGCAGGATACGGAACGTCTCGGTGTAGTTATCGGCGACGCAGCGAGCAAAGGATTTTCTGCCGCCGCACAGGCGTTGTATGTCTCTGGCGCGTTGCGAATGGGTTTCGCATTTCAAACTAAAATCGGTTCTCTGTTGTCACGTATCAACGCGCTTGTTCATCAAACATTTTCCGAAGAGCAGTTCGTCTCTCTTTTTTATTGTGAATTAACTGATGCAAAAAACGGCTTGGTGTTGTTCGCCAACTGCGGACACAATCATCCGATTGTTTATCGTCATCAAACCGGAAGTCATGAGTTTTTAGAGACAACAGGGCAAATGCTCGGTCCGTTTCCCGAAGCGACATTCAAAACAGAAAATATTTTGATGAACAAAGGGGATATTTTATTGTTGTACACGGATGGGGTTTCCGAAGCGCGCAACGAGCAGGGCGAGTTTTATGGTGAACGACGCATCGTTGAGCAGATGGAAAAGCATCATAAAAATTCTGCCAAAGATATTACGAGATTGCTGCTCGAAGATGTGCAAACATACAGCGCGTCTTCCGAGCATGCAGACGACAAAACAATTGTTACAATCAAACGAGTTGAATAAGGGTATATCATGAACGAAGCAAAAAGTATCGGTTCAATATTTTCAATCAGCACAGGAAAAATTGAAGGTGTATTAAATGACGATGTAGTCATTGATTCGGGGAACGAACAGGAACAATACCGTGTCGGGCAGGTCGGTTCGTATGTGCTTCTCCCTGAAGCCGGGAGAATGATTATCGGCACTATTATTTCCATGTATGATTCAGGACTCGGTGCGCCTGAAAAAAACTTCAGTGGCAAGCGGTTTCTTGTTATTCAACCGCTCGGAACGTTGAAGAATGGAAAGTTCGAGCGAGGTGTTACAGCATTGCCCGTCATCGGAAGTCCGATTTATGCCACCACAGGGAAAGATTTGGAAGCGGTTTTTTCAACCTATCGTGCATTTAATTTTTCGCTTGGTCCCCTCTCGCTGTTTGATAAAGAACAGTTGTACATTGACCCGAACAAATTTTTCGGGAAACACATTGCTGTGTTCGGTTCGACCGGCTCAGGGAAATCATATACTGTTTCCACAATCATTCAAAAAGTCTCTTCGCTTGAAAATTCTCATGTCATGATTTTGGATTTGCACGGCGAATATGCACACGCGTTTCCCGACCAAAACATTATCAAGATTACGGAACTTGAACTTCCGTATTGGCTGATGAACTTTGAAGAACTTGTCGAAACATTTATTGACGAAACAGAAGCGTCGGCAAGTAATCAAATGATGGTGCTGAAAGAAGCAGTCATGGATTCGAAGAAGGCGAAGAACCCGACGATGAAAGATGTCATCACCATAGACACACCTGTGTATTTCGGTTTCCTTGATGTCAGCGCACGAATGAAAGCGCTTGATACGGAACGAACATTGAGCGGAAAAGAGGGACCGTTCTACGGACAATTCACCCGGTTTCTCGTTCGGTTGGAAAGTAAGTTGATGGACAAACGATACGAGTTCATGTTCAAACCGAAAACATACAACTCGTCGGAAACATTTTCTCAGTTGCTGACAAAAATGCTTGGACTTGAAGGGAATAAAACAATAACAATTCTGGATTTAAGTCGTGTCCCGTTTGATGTTATCAACGTACTTGTTTCTCTGCTCGGCAGAGTAATTTATGATTTCAATTTGTGGAACAAAGCGCGCCGCGATTTTCCGATGCTGATTGTGTTTGAAGAAGCACATACCTATTTGATGCAAAGCGGACGCGCATCTGCCGCACGAAAGACGGTCGAGCGAATTGCAAAAGAAGGAAGAAAGTATGGCGTCAGCAGTATGATTGTAAGTCAACGACCGGCGGAAATTTCCGAGACGATAACTGCACAGTGCAACAACTTCGTGGCGATGCGTTTACTCAACCCGAACGACCAACAGTATGTTCGCAAACTCGTCCCCGAATCTCAGGCGAATTTTATTGATGTTCTGCCGACACTTCGGCAAGGTGAGGCGTTCATCATTGGTGATTCGGTCGCAATTCCCGTGCGCGTCATGCTCGATAAGCCTAACCCCGAACCCGGCGGCGCCGACATCATGTACTTCGAAAAATGGAAAAAGCGCGATGCTGAAACAATTGTTCAGGATGTAGTGCAAAATTGGTGGCGGCAAATCAGAGCCTAATAAAGAGGAGGGAGCCATGAATACGGTAGAAAGATTAAAAGAAATTTATCAAGAATCTCCTCTGGTGCGCGGTCTCGCGCAATTGATTACACCTATCGCTGCTGTAGATGCTGCTCTTACAACACATTTACAGAAACTTCAAGAAAAAAAACTCAGAATATTTTTTGATGAATTAGGAAAAGGTCAAAAAGAATTAAGTATAGAAATAATTGAAGAAGTAGATTTTCTTCATGCATACTTCGCGACAGTTAACGCTGTATTACGGGCATACAGATCTGAAAAAATACAATTATTTGCCCGCCTACTTTTAAATTTTGGCAAAAGAGAATCACTTGAAAATTATTCAATAGATGAATATGAAGAGTACCTTGCCATAATTGACGAATTAAGTTGGAGAGAGATTGATTTTCTAATAATACTTGCAGATATTGAAAAGGAACATACTCAGAGATCTTCTCTACTTCCTTATCAGGTAGTTGAAAAGAGCGCGATTATAAGGGAAAAATTAAATGCAAGATTACTATCAATTTATCATATGACCGAAGATGAAATAGATTCAGCACTAATTAGAATTATGAGGACGGGATTTTATCATCCAATTGTCGGTGGCTATGGAGGAGGAAGTTTTACAAACGCGCCTGGAAAATTAACTGATAGTTTTTATAAATTTCTTGAGAGGATAAAAGAAACTATCAGTATGGAAAGTTAAATAGTTTATGTTCACAACTTTTCAAACTTCATCAAATCTTCCCCGTCTCTTTCTTCTTGATGGAATGGCGCTCGCGTACCGCGCATATTTCAGTTTCATCTCCCGACCTCTGACAAATTCAAAAGGAGAAAACACAAGCGCTATTTTCGGATTCACGAATACGCTCATCAAAATCTTAGAAGAAGAAAAGCCGGAGTACATCGCCGTCGTGTTCGATACGAAAGAACCGACATTCAGGCACAAAGAATACACACCGTACAAAGCCACCCGCGAAAAAATGCCTGATGACATGGCTTCTCAGTTGGAACAGCTGAAAGAAGTTGTGCAGGCGTTCAACGTCCCGTCGCTCGAACTTCCCGGCTACGAAGCGGACGACATCATGGGAACGTTGGCGAAGCAAGCAGAAGCAAAAGGGATTCTCACCTATCTGGTCACGAGCGATAAAGATTTCATGCAATTGATTTCGCCGTTGGTGAAAATCTTCAAGCCGGGAAAGAGCGGTGACGAATGGGAAATTGTGGATGAAACCGGCGTGATGCAGAAATTCGGTGTTGAGCCTGAGAAGGTCATTGAAGTTCTCGGTCTTATCGGCGATTCGTCCGATAATGTTCCGGGCGTTCCGGGCATCGGGGAGAAGACCGCTATCCCGCTTATCCGCGAGTATGGAACGATTGAGAATTTGTTGGAGAACGTTGAGAAGATTTCCGCAAAAGGAGTTCGGGAGAAACTGAAAAACAATCGCGAACTTGCACTTCTTTCCAAACGACTTGTCACCATCGAAACAAAAGTTCCGATTGAAGCATCAATCAAGGATTTGAAAACTCAACCGCACGATAATCAAAAACTCATCAAACTTCTCTCCGGGTTGGAATTCAAATCGTTGTTGAGAAAACTTTCCAATCTCTCCATTCAGGTTCAGGAAGATGTCAGTTTTGATGTTGCTGAACTTGAACAAGCGACCATTGAAACCGATGAACATGTTCATCACATCATCAAAACAGAAAAGGAACTTGCTCAACTTCTCAGCGTTCTTTCAAAATCGAAGTTGTTCGTGTTTGATACGGAAACAACATCAACCGATGCACTGAAAGCGGAACTTGTGGGAATGTCATTTTCGGTGAAGGCGAGAGAAGCGTATTACGTTCCGGTACAGTTACAAGTTAAGAGTGAAAAGTTACAAGTTGATAATGTTGGATTTGGTTTATTCGAACAATCAGAAAATCAATCCAAAATTTCACCAGCCGCAGGCGGGCAGGACAATCCGCAATCCGTAATCACGGAAGGGTTACCAGCCGACCTTGTTCTTAATAAACTCTCTCCGATATTTCAGAATCCCAAAATCAAAAAGGTCGGACAAAATATCAAGTACGATGTGCTCGTGCTTGCATCGCATGGAGTGAACGTTGAGGGAATCGAATTCGATACGATGGTTGCTAATTATGTTTTGCGTCCCGACGGACAACATAACATGGACGACATGGCGACAGAACATCTCCGCTACAAAACAATTTCGTATGATGATTTGGTCGGAACAGGAAAAGACCGGAAGGAACTTTGGGAGATTGAGTCGGAGAAAGTCGCAACGTATTCTGCCGAAGATGCTGACATCACATTTCGTTTGTATGAAACGTTACAACAGAAGTTGGAGAAACAGAATCTGTTACAACTGTGCGAAGAGGTAGAGTTCCCTTTAGTGCCGGTTCTGACAGACATGGAACTTGCCGGAGTCAAACTCGACACACAATTTCTTTCTGATTTATCGAAAGAACTCGAACGGATGCTCGAAAACCTGACGAGAGATATTTATCATGACGCAGGGGAGAAGTTCAACATCAACTCGACTCAGCAACTTGGAAAAATTCTCTTCGATAAACTCAAACTCCCGCCGGTGAAGAAGACGAAGACCGGATATTCAACCGATGTTGCTGTTCTCGAAACGTTGCGACATCAACATGCCATCATCGAAAAATTGTTGGAACAGCGTCAACTTCAAAAACTAAAGTCAACGTATGTTGATGCACTGCCGACATTAATCAACCCGAAAACGGGGCGTGTCCATACGTCGTTTAATCAAACAATCGCCGCGACCGGGCGACTCTCAAGCAGCGACCCGAACATACAGAACATTCCCATTCGGACGGAAATCGGGAGAAGTATTCGGAAAGCGTTTATTCCCGGCAAACCTGATTGGCTGATTATTTCTGCCGATTATTCTCAAATCGAATTGCGTGTGATGGCGCATGTTTCGGGTGATGAAGGGTTGAAGGATGCATTCAACAATCATGAAGATATTCATGCAACGACTGCCGCAAAAGTGTTTGGCGTAAATCTCTCTGATGTTACTCGCGACATGAGGCGAAAAGCGAAGGAAGTGAATTTCGGAATCATGTATGGCATTGGCGCCTTCGGGTTGGCGAACCGGTTGGACATCGCTCAGTCGGAAGCGAAAGAAATTATTGCTAAATATTTCGAACGCTTCCCGAACGTGCGACAGTATATTGATGCAACGATTGCGCAAGCACGACAGACGGGATACGTTTCAACGCTTCTCGGTCGCCGACGATTCTTTCCCGACATCAATAATAAAAATCAAAGCATTCGCGGCAACGCAGAACGTCAGGCGATTAACATGCCGATTCAAGGAACGGCGGCAGACATGATTAAACTTGCAATGATTCGAATTCATAAAATGATTATTGATTCAGGATTGAAGATTCAGATGTTACTGCAAGTTCACGATGAATTGGTTTTTGAATCTTCCAAGAACGATGTTGAGGCAGGGAAGAAGTTAATTATTCAAGGAATGAAAGAAGCGCTTCCTCTTTCCGTGCCGGTCGAAGTGGAAATTAATGCCGGAAGGAATTGGTTTGAAGCGCATTAGGGTGTTATGCACTTGTCATCATTAGAACAAAAATCCCAATCTGAATTACCCGGTTAGGGATTGAGCGTTGTTCCAAAAACCACCTGTTCTTTGTGGTACTTCGTGTATGACTTTGTGTTCTTAGTGGTTAAACATTTCAATCATTACATTATAGCCGAAGGAGGAGGAGGTTGAGTTGGCGTTCTTCGCTTGATGAGAATTCCAAGTCCGACAGCAATTAAAAGAACGGGCCAATACGCCCACATCGTACTCCACACTTCGTCACAATCAACATAGCCTAACTCGGAGAGAAGAAACGCACCACCAATCCCGATGAAGAAGACCGATGGAATGATCAAAGCCCACTCACGCACATTGCTGATGAACAACATGAAGAAAGCAATCCCGAAAATAATCATCGTTGATGGGAGGAAGATGTGATGGTAGTATTCAATAAATTCAAATTCGTGGAGAAAGAAATATAAACTGTACAGAAACAAGACCGTTCCCCAAAACACCTTCCCTCGTTTATCACGGGAAAAACCCTGTACAACAATTCCAAGACCTAACACCATCAATCCCGCCCATATTACTTGGGAGAAATCAATATCGAGGAGGTCGGTTTTGATAAGCAAAAGTAACGCGCCGAAAACTATAAGCGCAATTCCAAACCATGAAAAATTTTGTTTGTGCATACATTGAACCTTTAGGTTGTAATAGTTGGTTTTTCTTCGGGCATCAGAAGTGTGAGGATAATGTACAGCAATAATCCCCAACCGAATGAAGCAAAGACGAGAACTAAATACACAATCCGGACAATCGTCGAATCAATTCCGAGGTACTTTGCAACGCCGCCGCACACGCCGAAAATTTTTCTGTCACGAATCGAGCGGACGAGTTCTTTCTTCGGTGTCGGCGTAAAAGGAGTTTCCGTGCTGGTTGAATCCGTTATCGGTGATTGTGCATGAGAACGATTTTTCATCTCGACTAAAATTAAAGCAATGCCTGCTGCAATAATTGTAAGCGGGAAAATCACTTTCCATGAAATACTCCACCACGAGAACGCCGCGAATATTCCGAGATTACTAATCAAAATAAATGCGCCCAACAATATCAGAAGGATTCCCCAAAAGCGTCGGTGGTCAAACTTAGTCCGATGATTTGCTTGACCATAAGTATTGAATCCGATATGTTCAGGATTTGCAGGCATGACTATCATTGCGGCAATGTAGAGGAAGATTCCCGAACCGCCGGCAAGCGTAATCAACACCCAAAGAATCCGAACAATCGTCGGGTCAATTTCAAAATATTCCGCAATTCCGCCGCATACGCCATCAATCATTTTGTCTCGACGAGATTTATACAGTCGTCTCGGCGATGGTTGCGTGGCGTTCGTTTCCGGGTTATATGGTTGATTTTCAGTCATTGCTACACTTGCTTACGGCAAAAGAGTTATTCATGTTACAGTTCGAGTTGGTGAAAAAGAGAAAGCCGAATCTCGAACGATTGAGAATCGGCTTTGCAGATTGTTACTATATGGATTACACTTCCATGATTTCTTTTTCTTTTTGAACGACTAACGCATCAATGTCTTTGATAAATTTATCGGTGAACTTCTGAGCATCCTGTTCGCCACGCTTACGTTCATCCTCAGAGAAGTGTTCGTCTTTCTCCGCTTTTTTTAATTTTTCTATTCCATCCCGGCGGATATTACGGATTGATATCTTTCCTTCCTCAGCAAACTTTTTTACAAGTTTGACGAGTTCCTTTCGCCGTTCTTCGTTCAGAGGCGGTATAGGAACTCGGATAATCGTTCCGTCATTAATGGGATTGAATCCGAGATTGGCGGCAAGGATTGCTTTTTCAATCGGTTGCGCCATCGTTTTTTCCCACGGCGTGATGCTGAGTGTGTGAACATCGAGCACGCCTAAATTAGCAACTTGTTTCAGCGGCATGTGTTGACCATAATAATCAACCTTCACCATGTCGAGTAAACCGGTTGTTGCTTTCCCGGTTCGGATTTTTGAAAATTCCTGTCGAACGACTTCGACAGCCTTGTGCATTTTATCTTCGATTTCTTTCATGATTGTTTTTATCATAGAATGCTTTCTATATGTTCTCAAATAAGAATTATTAGAAACTCATTTTCTCTTCGATGTCTTTTTCAGCGACTTCACTTCCGGTGAAACAAGCGTTCCGACCTTTTTTCCTTGAATGAGATGCAGAAGATTCCCGCGCTTGTTCATGTTGAAAACAACAATCGGCATATCGTTTTCTTTGCAGAGTGTTATTGCCGTGAGGTCCATGATGCGGAGATTTTTCTCATACACATCTTCATAAGAAATTTCGTGGAACATTGTTGCCTTCGGATTTTTCTCCGGGTCGGAATCATACACGCCATCTACACGTGTCCCTTTGATGATGACATCGGCGTGAAGTTCAACTGCACGTAACGCGGCGGCGGTGTCGGTTGTAAAGTACGGGTTGCCTGTCCCTGCGCCGAAGATAACCACGCGTCCTTTTTCCAAATGCCGGATTGCTCTCCGACGGATAAACGGTTCTGCAATTTCTTCCATGTTGATGGAACTCAGTAGGCGTGTGAACACTCCGTGATGTTCCAGTGCGCTTTGCAATGCCAAGCCGTTGATAATCGTTGCCAACATTCCCATCTGGTCGCCGGTAACTTTATCAACGCCGTCGGAAGAATTTTCGACGCCTCGGTAAATATTTCCGCCGCCAATGACAATCCCGATTTCAACGCCGAGTTCGCGGATGCTGTGAATTTCTTCTGCGTACCACTTCAACACGGTCGAGTCAATGCCGAAGTCTTTGTTTCCCATCAACGCTTCGCCGCTGACTTTGAGAAGAATGCGTTTGTATTTTGGTTTCGTACTCATACTTCAACTATATACAAAAAAGGTCTCATTGAATTGAGACCTTCATCTTTTACTGACTTGTTTCGCCTAAATGATAGCGTTGAAAACGACTGATGGATATTTTCTCTCCAGTCTTTCCCATCATCTCAAGAATCAAATCTTTTATTGTTTTGCTTGATTCACGAATGAAGGATTGTTCGATAAGACAAAATTCCTGGAAATATTTTTCCAATCGTCCTTCGGAAATTTTTTCGACGACTGCGTCCGGCTTCTTTTCGTTCCGTGCCTGCGTCCGGTAAATTTCCATTTCCCGCTCGATGATTTCCTTAGAAACATGTTCACGGGAAATATACAACGGGTTCATCGCCGCAATCTGCATTGCAATATCTTTGGCGAGCGCTTTGAATTCTTCAGTCTTCGCGACGAAATCCGATTCACAATTCAATTCGACCATCGTCCCGATACGTCCGCCTGCGTGAATATATGCTTCAACCACGCCTTGCTTTGTTGCGCGGTCTGCGCGCTTCTCGGCAGTGGCAGCGCCTTTCTTCCGAAGGTACTCGATTGCTTTTTCAAAATTGCCGTTGGTTTCTGCAAGCGCTTTCTTGCAGTCCATCATTCCGGCTCCGGTCTGGTCGCGTAATTTTTTTACAATTTCTGCTGTGATTTCCATGTTCAATTTCTGTTTATTTATTCTTCTGATTCTTTTTCTTCCAATGCCTGAATATCTGCGCCTTCAAATTGTGCAGATGTTCGTTCTCCGCCTTCGAGAACCGCATCGGTAATTGCTTTGGTTATTACCTGAATTGATTTTATTGCGTCATCGTTTGCCGGGATGACGTAATCAATATCTGACGGGTCGCAATTCGTATCAACGATTGCAAACACGGGAATTCCGAGTCGCTTTGCTTCTTTCACCGCGATATCTTCTTTCTTAATATCAACGACGAATAATGCGCCGGGAAGTCTCGTCATTTCAACCACGCCGGAAAGTATTTCCTGTAATTTTGCTTTTTCTCTATCGAGTGTCAGGATTTCTTTCTTGGTGATTTTATCATACGTTCCGTCTGTTTCCATCTTTTCGATGTTCGTGAGACGTTTCACGCTCTTACGAATGGTGGTGAAGTTGGTTAACATTCCGCCAAGCCAACGGACCGAGACATAAAACTGTCCGCATCGCTTTGCTTCTTCTTCAATGACCGAACCGGCTTGCTGTTTCGTACCGACGAATAAAATTCGTTTTCCTTCGGCAGAAATCTTTGCAATGGCGTTGCATGCTTCTTCAACAAGCATTTGTGTTTTTTTGAGGTCGAGGATATGAATCCCGTTCCGTTCCATGAAGATGTATGGTTTCATCTTCGGGTTCCAACGGCGGGTGAGGTGTCCGAAATGAGAACCTGCGTTGAGCAAGTCCAGTAATTCTACACGTGGCATTTGGTATTTCTCCTTGGTTATTTGTTTAGTTTTCTCTACAAGTTGTAGACTTCTACTTCCGTCATTTCATTTCGGAATCCCGCACCTCGCTGAGGAGCGGGACACTGCCGATTTGATCGGGAAGTATGTTTGATTTAATTAAAATGTTATGAGTTGTGCGATATGTGATATGAAATAATATCTCATATCGCACATCCCACATCGAAGACTAACGTTTCGAGAATTGGAATCTCTTACGAGCCTTCTTCTGCCCGTATTTCTTACGTTCGACCATTCTCGGGTCGCGGGTCAACAATCCGAACGTGCGAAGTTTTGAACGAAACTCTTCGTTGCTGGTTACTAATGCTCTTGCAATTGCTAATTTAATCGCTCCTGCCTGACCATTTACTCCGCCTCCGTCCACATTGACGTTGACATCATATTGCCCGCTTGTTTCGGTTGCAACGAAAGGCAATAACACTTCTGCCTGTTGTGTATCAACCGGGAAAAATTGTTCGAGTGATTTGTTGTTGATGGTGATTTTCCCGCTTCCGGCTAACACGGTTACTCGGGCGACTGCCGTTTTCCGGCGTCCAACAGTTACTTCTACATGATGATGACTGTGCATTCCTACTCCTTAAAAACTGAGAACTTCGGGTTGTTGTGCCTGATGCGGATGCTCCGTTCCACGATACACTTTCAACTTTTTAATAACTTGAGCGCCAAGACGGTTGTGAGGAATCATCCCTTTCACAGCATGCATAAATACTTTTTCCGGCTTTGTTTTAATGAGATTTTTGAATTCCTCAACCGTTGCGCCGCCGGGATAAAGCGTATGATGGAAGTACGTTTTCAATTCCGCACGCTTACCGGTTATTCTTACTTTATCGGCATTGATAATGACAACAAAATCGCCTGTGTCGGCATTGGGAGTAAATTGCGGTTTATGTTTTCCGTACAAAATGCTGGCAACACGCGATGCAATCCGACCGAGAGTTTTCCCCTCAGCATCAACGATGTACCATTTCTTTGTTATTTCATCCGTTCTGAACGAATGAGTGAGTCTTTGAGCTAAAGCCACTTAAAAAAGTCCTTAAATTGAAAAAATTTGAAAAGGTTGCCGAAAAAAGGCTCACAAAAATACTGAAATTTTTGATGAAAGACAACTTGGGTTAGTGAGTAGTTGATTGGTGAGTGGTTAATTGGTTAGAGGTTAGGGGTTCGCGGTTCGTGGTTCGAGATGAAAGGATGATAATACTGGAAATATGAGAACATGAAGATATCTGCTGGCGTAGAGGATTTTAGAGCACATTCCTTTGAATTTTATTTGAGTAGCAATCTGTTTGCCTTGATTTTTCTACAAATCCTCAAAAACAAACCAAAATAAAGGTATTTTTTCCCAAAACATGCATATTTTTCCTTGAAATACGCGTATTTATTTAATTTATTCCCAAATAAAATAAATTATTTCCAGAATAAATCTATTTTTTTCCTGAAATAAATAATTTTTCTCCGGTATTTCCGGAAGTTTTTCCTGTATAAAATTATCTTTTTCCCAAAATAAATAATTTTATTCCTGAAGAACATTATTTTCTTCAGGAATAAAATAATGTTTCATGGCAGTTTTATAATCTTTTTCCGGCATAACATTATTTTTTCCCGAAATAAAAGAATCTTTTTTGGGTATAAAATAATGTTTCATGGCAAGTTTATAATCTTTTTCCGGCAAAACAATATCTTTTCCCGAAATAAAAGATTCTTTTCTTGACATAAAAGATTGTTTTCCTGAAACAAAAGATTCTTTTTCGGGCATAAAACTAAGTTATCCGACTGTATTTTTGTCTGTATGGGCATGTTTTCAATAACTAAGTGGTAAGAGGTTGTCCAAAAAGTCCGATATGAGTAGCCGCAGACTTTATGTCTGCGTTTTTTGATATGGAAGGGGCTGTCTCATAAGGCACAAATGACGGTAGGACAGACCTTCTTGTCTGTCGAAAACTTATCATATTCACAAACGTGACAGGCAGGAATGCCTGTCCTATCAACTTTTGAGACAGCCCCCTACAGTGAAAGAAACTACAAATAGGTTTGAAATGCAAAGAGTCGTTTGTCACTCAAGCCATATTTTGGTATATTTGCACCGCAATTTAGTTAAATGGTTAATTAGTGATTAGTTACTTAGTGAATTTGAATAAATAAACAATATCACTTACTTCAAATCACCAATTAACTAATTAACGAATCACTAAAGTACATGCGCCCGTAGCTCAGCTGGATAGAGCGTCAGCCTCCGGAGCTGAAGGTCATGCGTTCGAATCGCATCGGGCGTACTACTCATTTCGAATTGCGGAATGCCAATTGCGGATTAGTTCGTACTTGTTTACCCCCGATTCTGTAATATTACATCATTAAGGAAAATTATTTAGATGCTTACACCTAAAAAGAAAATTACAAAGAAAGAATTAAAAGAGGATGCACTTGTTACTTCATACAGCAAGTTTTTGATGTGGTATGAAGAAAACAAAAAGTTGGTCAGTTATGTGACAACAGGAGTTATCGTGCTGGCGGTGTTGATAATTATTTTTGTCAACAATCGAAATGCAAACAACGAGAAAGCCGCGACAGAACTTGGAAAAGTGTTTTCGTACTATGATGCCGGCGCAAGCGATGTAAACCAGTACAATCTTGCCATCAACGGAATCCCGGAAAAGAATGTCATGGGATTGAAAGCCATCGTTGAGAATTATGGCGGCTCACCTTCCGGTGAATTGGCTGGCTTTTATCTCGCAAATGCATATTATGCAACAGGCAATATTGATGAAGCGATGAAAATGTTTGATGATTTCAGTTCAAGCGACCCGTTATTAAGTGCATCAGCGATTGCCGGCGTTGCCGCATGTTATGAAGCAAAAGGAAATTTTGAAGAAGCCGCATCGAACTTTGAAAAAGCGGCAGGATTCCAATCGGTGAACACACCGGAGTATCTCCAATCAGCCGCTCGGAATTACAGTGCGAAAGGAGAGAAGGAAAAGGCGCTCAATCTTTGCAAGCGCATCAAGAAAGAATTTCCTCAATCAACCCAAGCGCGCGACATTGACAGGCTTATTGCTGAGTACTCGTCATAACTCGTAACCGGTTTATAGATTTTCGAAACCCATTCACTCAACGAATGGGTTTTTTGTTTCTTGATACTTGATGCTCGATGCTTGATGTTTTATCTTGAATCAACAATCATAAATCGAGAATCCAGCATCCAGTATCCAGCATCGAGCATCCGGTAAGTTGTGATTTCAAAAAGAAAATTCCTACTTTGGCTCACACGATTTTGACTGAATGAAGTTACTTCCTGATAAAGTTTATGCAAGAGAAATTCTTACACTTGCGGCGCCTGCAATCACCGGACTTTCATCGCAGATGGTTGTCTCGTTGGTGAATACGGCAATGGTCGGTAGGTTAGAGAATTCACACATCCAACTTGCGGCGATGGGCTTGGGTTTGCTTGGCACGTGGGCGTTGACAAGTTTCTTCTCAAGTTTCAGTACGGGAACTCACGTGCTGACAGCACGAAGACATGGTGAAGGAAATTTCGAGGGAGTCGGTCAGGTCCTTAACAATTCGCTTCTCATTTCATTGGTGCTTGGAACCATCTTCGGAGTTATCGGATATTTTCTTTCAACACCACTCATGGATGTTTTTGCAAAAGATTCTACGGTTGGTCGAGTCGGTGCGGAGTATATGAAGTATCAATTTCTCGGACTCCCATTTTTTCTGCTCACTGTTTCGTATCGGGGATTTTTCTATGGTATCGGACGAACAAAGGTGTTCATGCAATCGGCAATCGTAATAAATATTTTCAACATTTTCTTCAATTATGTATTTATTTTCGGAGCGTTCGGTTTCCCGAAAATGGAGCTTGCAGGAGCGGGAGTCGGATATTCACTAAGTTTAATTATTGGCTTTTTTTTCTTTGTCGGTGTAACTTTCATGCGCGAATATCGAAAACAGTATGGGTATTTTTCAGGTTTGAAGATTTCAAAAGATATTATCGCACAGATTGTTAAAATTTCGATTCCCGTTTCACTTCAAAACATTCTTATCCTGCTCGGATTTCTTGTGTTTCTTGCAATTACAGGAATTATCGGTGTGATGGAACAAGCAGCGAGTCAGGTTGTAATAACCGCGTTGTTTATTTCTATGATGCCCTGCTTTGGACTTGGTATAGCGACGCAAACGCTCGTCGGTCAATCTATCGGAAAAGGCGACAAAGGAAACGCGCATCGTTATGGATTTGAAGCGGCGAAAATCGGAACAATCTTTACAATAGTTGTGGGATTACTTTTCCTTCTTGTACCGGACACAATTATCATTCTCATCACAACAAATGATGAAGTGACTGAGGTCGCGAGACCGGTTCTCCAAGTAGCAGGTGTCGCACAGATGCTGTATGGAGCCGGAATTGTTTTCGCGAACGCGTTGCAAGCAGGCGGCGCGACTGTTTATGTTATGGTAGTTGAAATCATCACACATTGGATTCTCTTTTTACCGGTCGCTTATGTATTCGCCATCGTATTAGGCGGCGGTATTCTTGGTGCATGGCTTGCGCTTCCGGTGTACGTTATTTTCTTCACGTTATTGAACTTCACCAAGTTTCGTTCATTTGCTTGGCTACATCATAAAATATAACTTTATCAAGAACCTGTGACTGCCCTTCGGACAAAATTGAAAAAAGCATTCCTGCTGTTAACATCGGCAGGGTTGTTGGTTCTTGTTTTTATCGGCGACCTCATCCGGCGAAGTCTTGACATAGAGATGGGATGGCTTGGAGTAATCCGCGATGTTCTGCTTATCGTTGCCTTCGTGTTATTTTATTTATTGATAGAATCAATGTGGAAGCGGGAACAAAGTCCGGTGAAGAAATTAGGGTTCGGGCTTGTTCTCTCAATCGTGATTGGTATTGCCATGTTGGTTTTATCATTCATCCCCAACAGTGATTTCGACATCAAAGGATATTCACTCATACCGTTAGGGTTCGATGTTGTTGTCCTTGCCAACATTTTGGGTATCGTTGTTGGCGCGTTGATGATTATTATTTTTCTCAGCGTACGCGACATCATTCTCTCAAAACGAAGAAAAGGGACGCGACGAAATTTCCTGCTTCTTACGGCATTGTTGTTGGTAACATCACTCACTTCGTTTGCCGCTGAACCATTAGATACAAGTATCCTCACTTCCATATTATTTGCGCTGACCATAACGGCGATGTTGATGAACGCCTTCCGGCTTTCGTGGATTGTTTATCTTACAAAACGGGAGAAGATGTTTACGATGCTGTTTGGGTTCATACTGTTCTGCATTTTCATCGGTTTTGATATTATGCTGTTGAGCAGTTCGATGGTTGGTAAATCGTTGCTGTTTTATTCGCCGCCGCTCAAGTCGTTCTGTTCAAGCATCAGTGTCTTCTCAACAATCTATTTCGGAATGACATTTCTCAGTACGTTGTTCCATCTGCCGACTGCCGAAGCATTCGACAGAAAAATGACGGAAGTGACATCGCTCCACAATCTCAGTCGCCTTGTAACGCAAGTGTTTGATTTCAATGAGTTAGTGGAATCGGTAACGAGGATGACGCTTGACGTTGTTCAGGCAAAAAGTTCGTGGCTTGAAATCATTAAAGAATCCAGCACAAGAACAATTTCGCTTTCAGGAATTCATGATAATAATATTGAGACTGTCGGATTGAAAAACATTTCCCATAGTGAAGTGACAGAAATTGTTTCGGCAAACGGAAGTTCACTCCGTGATACGGTTCTTCAAACCCGGAAAGCGCTTGTTATTGATGATGTCGAAAATGACAAACGGACCGAACATCTCTCTGACATCAAACATAAAATAGGTTCATTGGTTATTGTCCCGTTACAATCGCACGATAATTTCATCGGCATTTTATATGCGACGAAAGATATAGCGTATGGTTTTGATAAAGACGATGTTGATGTCATCACCGCGTTTGCCGACCAGGCGACAATTGCGATTGATAATTCGCGTTTGATTGAAAAATCATTAGAGCGCGAACGATTGCTTCGCGAAATGATGGTCGCACAGGAGATGCAGAAGAAACTCCTGCCGCAAATCTTGCCCGACTTCAAAGAAGTGGAAATCGAAGCCCTCTCAACTCCGGCGTTCGAGGTCGGCGGCGATTATTATGATTACACGATGCTCGATGAACATCATCTTGGAATTATTGTCGGTGATGTTTCGGGTAAAGGAGTTTCTGCGGCGTTCTACATGGCAGAGATGAAAGGAATATTCCAATCGCTCAGTAAGATTTATCGTTCGCCGAAAGAGTTTCTCATCAAAGCGCACGCGGCTCTTGCAGAAACAATAGACAAGCGTTGGTTCATTAGTGTTATTTATATCGTACTTGATTTACGAACCGGAAAGTTACAGGTCGCACGTGCAGGACATTGTCCAATGTTGTATATTGCAGAAAACAACGTACGGTTTGTTCAACCGAAAGGTCTCGGTCTTGGAATGGGAAGTCCGGATTTCTTTGCCCTCACGCTAGCAGAAGAAGAAATTCAAATGCAGCCGGGTGATGTTGCCGTGTTATTTACCGATGGAATTACGGAAGCGCGACAATCGTCAGGCGAAGAATTCGGATATGACCCGTTGCTCGAAATTGGGAAGACCGTACGCAACAATAATGCTATTGAAATACGCGATGCAATCATTACCGCGGTGGATACGCACATGGGACATCAGCCGCCGGAAGATGATTTGACGCTCGTTGTTCTCAAATGGCGAAAACCATCAACAATTTTGTAGGAATTATGTATGAGTGATTTCAAACTTAACGTACGCAACATCAACGATATACATGTCGTTGATATAAAAGGCTACCTTGACGCGCACACTGCGCCGGATTTGGAATCCGCGTTCAGTAAATTATTAGATGACAAGAAATTTAAAATAGTTGTAAACTGCAAAAATCTCAATTACATCAGCAGCGCGGGGCTTGGCGTGTTTATGATGTTCATTGAAGAAGTGAGAAAAAATTCGGGCGATATCAAACTCTCGAACCTGACGCCGAAAGTCTATAACGTGTTTGATTTGCTCGGCTTCCCGCTTCTGTACGACATCACGCAGGAAGAAACCGACGCAGTAAAAAAATTCGGCGCATAGAATTCTCATCAACCATGTAAACAATGTCAGAACAGTTAATCATACAAAGTCGAACTGAACACCTTCGCGAAGCACGTGATTTCGTCGCTGGCTTGGCGCGTGATTTCGGATTCGACGAAGAAATGGTGGGAATGATTTCGCTCGCTGTGGATGAAGCGTGTACGAACGTTATCAAGCACGCGTACCAATACGCTTCCGATAAAAAGATTGTCATTCATGTTTCACAAAAGAACGGAGCGTTTGAGATACAAATTTCCGATGAAGGGAAGTCGTTCGACCCTGCGCACATTCCATCGCCGAACATGAAAGAATATCTTTCCCATTTTCGTCGCGGCGGTTTGGGGATGCATCTCATGCGTTCACTCATGGATAATGTTGAGTATAAATCAAATGAAAAAAATAATGTTGTACGAATGGTAAAATATCTTTCCGACAAAAAACCTGCATAACGTATGGCTCGTCTTTCACCCTCCTCTTCGCAAGGAGACCGACAACAAACCGACCGGTTTGACCTTTCCGCGCTTTTTGAATTCAGCAACATCGTCAACGCTTCTCTTGACTTAAATTTCATCCTCGGACATTTTCTTCTCACCATCATGGGAAAAATCCTTTCCACACGGGGAATAATTTTGTTGAAGAAAGAGGAAGAGAAGTTTGCTGTCAAAACAACTAAAGGAATACATACGGAGTTATTGAACACGGAA
This sequence comes from Ignavibacteriota bacterium, assembly GCA_016212665.1. Lineage (NCBI taxonomy): Bacteria > Pseudomonadati > Ignavibacteriota > Ignavibacteriota bacterium. Next base: position 11,714 of record JACREZ010000033.1, on the reverse strand, counting down.
ATTGTTTGTAAGAAAATCCCTCAGCGTATTGTGTATGTTCAGCGCGAAGATGCAAGAAAATATCCGTGGCTAAAACTGTTTCGTGAACAAGGAATATCTGTGCTTATTCCTTTGCTCGTGAGAGAAAGGATTTTTGGTATTGCAGGATTCAGCCCGTTGCAGAAAATCAAAAAACTCGGGCAGAAGGAAGAAACGTACATCAAATCATTGGCAAACATTGCCGCAACTGCAATTGAAAAGAGTTTGATAATAGAAGAGGTGAAGCAGGTGAATCGCCGATTGGACGGGAAGGTGCAGGAACTCAATACGTTGTTCGAGATGAGCAAAGAATTCAACGCGGCGCTTGATGCGGAACGATTGTTGAAGTTGCTCTCGTTTTCATTGCTCGGTCAGGTTGGAACAAGTCGTTATTTTGTTTGTTTGAAAAAAGAACGGGCGATGCAGGTTGTTCTTTCCCGGTTACAGAAAGAGTTGAGCCCGTTATGTCTCGAAGCAATTTCTACCATCCAACAACCGACATTGATTGAATCACTTACGAAAAAGCCATACAAAGTATTTTGTTCGATGTTGAAAGACGCGGGAGTTCAGGTGCTTGTGCCGCTTAAAATTCAAAACGAGGTGAAGGGAATTCTCGGCGTCGGTGAACGAATGAGGGGAGGAGAATACACGCAAACCGACTTGGAATTTCTTTCATCGTTGGGAAATCTTGCAATGATTTCTCTTGAAAATGCCCGGCTCTTCCGTGATGCAATCGAGAAACAAAAGATGGAAGACGAATTGCTGATAGCAAGAGAAATTCAAAAGGGATTGCTTCCGTCCGTTCTGCCGGCAATTCCGCATTACGATATTGCGGCGACAAATATTTCCTCCAAACAAGTCGGCGGAGATTATTACGATGTCATACGTTTGTCGGAGACAAAAGTGCTTGTGGCAATCGGAGATGTATCGGGAAAGGGAACGCCGGCATCATTACTCATGGCGAATCTTCAGGCGGCAATTCACGCGCTTGTTCCACTTGGTCTAACGCTCCCCGAACTTTCTGCACGAGTAAATGATTTGATTTTTGAAAACACAACTTCAGATAAATTCATTACGTTTTTCCTTGCAATTATTGACAGCGAAACAAAATCACTTATGTATGTCAACGCCGGACACAATCCTCCGTACATTCTTCACAAGGATGGAACACTTGAGCGACTCGATAAGGGTGGAATAATTTTCGGTGTGATGAAAACAATGATGCCGTATGAACAGGGAACCGCGCAATTGAACGAAGGAGAAGCGCTCATCCTTTTCACCGACGGAGTTAGTGAAGCAATGAGCAAAGAGGGAGAAGAACTCGGCGAGCCGAAATTGGAGGAAGTCATCAAAGCAAATGCAACGGAACCAGCAGAAAAGATTCTCAACGAAATCGTTGCCGCAGTTCAGCAACACAGTACGGGAACAACACAATATGATGATATTACGATGGTGGTGGTGAGAGGAATTTAAGCAGTCATTTACTTGTATTTGTTCATTTCGTTTTGTATTCTTAACAACATTAATTAGGTGTATAAATGATATTTCATATTACATTACAACAAGCAGAAGATGGTTGGGTCGTTGCAGAGTGTCCGGCATTGCCCGGTTGCGTTTCTCAAGGGAAGGATGAGAAAGAAGCCATAGAAAATGTGAAAGAAGCAATTACAGCATGGCTTTGGGCAGAAGACCAAAAAGCAGTGGCAAATTTTCAACAACATGAAACTAATTATCCTGTAGTCGTTGCAGTGTAATGGGCAGGTTAGGAAATATTTCCGGTAAGGAAACTGTGAAGGCATTTTCAAAAGCAGGGTGGAAAAATGTTGGACAAGTCGGGAGTCATGTTGTTATGATTAAACAGGGTATGCGTGTCAACCTTTCTATTCCTCAGCATAAAGAATTATCAACGGGGACACTCCGGTCATTGATTCGAAATTCAGGGATGACAGTTGAAGAGTTTATCGAATTACTGTAACAGACATCGCTTGGTTTTTCTCTTTTCGGTTACTATCTTATCCTCGAAATAATGAAGTACATCATGAAATCATTTACAGCAAAATACACACATATTGAGTCAGGGTACATGGGGCAATTAGTGGAGTGGCCCGAAGTTATTACAGAAGGAAGTACTTTAGAAGAATGTCGGGAATTACTTTCGGATGCACTCAATGAGATGGTGCTCGCATATAACCAACTCGGGAAAGAAATACCAGTTGGTGGTGGAATCTACGAACAACTTCCTGTTGAAGGTGAATTAGTATAAATGTCAGTCAAGAGGCGCGACATTATCAAACATTTTGAAGAAAGCGGGTATTCTTTTCTGAGGGAAGGTAAAAAGCACACAATCTATACTAACGGAAAGAAAGCGATACCAATAAAACGGCACACAACGATTGACCGTATAACAGCAAATCAACTTTGTAAGCAAGCGGGGATAGAGCCCAAATTTTAATATGTCAGTAACCAACCCTCAACAATGGACAATCCTCTCTCTCCAAAATTGGTCCGTGGAGTATTTGAAGGAGAAAGAGATTGACAGTCCGAAACTGACGACGGATTTGTTGTTGTGTCATGTTCTCAAATGCAAACGGATTGATTTGTATTCTCAGTTTGAAAAAATGTTGTCGAAGGAGGAACTTGCCCACTTCAAAGAACTTTTCAAAAGGAAATTAGAACACGAACCGATTCAATACATCACCAACGAAGCGCATTTCATGGGACTGCAATTTTATGTTGATAAGAAGGTTCTCATTCCGCGACCTGAAACAGAAATTTTAGTCAGCGAAGCATTAACACTTCTTAAAAGCAGAGAGAATGAAGAAATCCGGGTGTTAGATATTGGAACGGGTTCGGGAAATATTCCAATTAGTATCGTTCACTTTCAAAAGAAAGTACACGCTGATTCGATTGATGTAAGTGATGAAGCACTTTCAGTCGCCCGGAAAAATGTTGATATGCATGAAGTTTCTGACAGAGTTCAATTAAGGAAATGTGATGTGTTTAAATATGAAAACGAATTGGACAGTCAACAATATGACATGCTCGTTTCCAATCCACCATACATTTCGAATTCGGAATTTGAGTTGCTCTCAAAGGAAGTTACAGATTTTGAACCTCATCTTGCACTAAAAGATGGAAGCGATGGTTTGACATTTTACAAAGCAATAACGAGTCTCTCTCATCAATTATTAAAACCGAACGGATGGCTCCTGTTTGAAGTTGCATACAATCAAAGCGAAGATGTGAAATCAATCTTGCACGAAGCTAAGTTTCAGAACATTGAGGCGGTGTTGGACTTAGAACGAATACCAAGAGTTGTCAAAGGACAGAAGGTAAATTCGTGAGAGCATTAGTACAGCGGGTGAGTTCGGCAAGCGTGAGCATCAATGGTTCACTTCACAATAACATCGGGAAAGGAATGTTAGTATTTCTGGGAGTGACACACAAAGACACAACCGAAGCGGCGAATTATTTAGCACGACGCTGCGCGGACTTGAGAATCTTTGAAGATGCTCAACAGAAAATGAATCTTTCTGTGAAAGATATTTCCGGAGAAGTGTTGGTTGTTTCTCAGTTCACATTGTATGCGGACACACGAAAAGGAAATCGTCCGAGTTTTGTAGATGCCGCTCCGCCACAACAGGCAGAAGCATTGTACGGGGAGTTTGTGAAATTTCTTCGTCATGAAATCGGTGATGCGAGAGTGGCGACGGGAGTTTTCCGTGCAATGATGGATGTCCAACTTGTCAACGACGGTCCGGTTACGGTAATGCTTGAAGACAAATCGTGAATGAAACAGAAATCTCCCCATGTCTTGATGCTCTTTCTTGATGGTGTTGGAATTGGGAAGAAGGATGCAAACATCAATCCGTTCTTTGCCGCGAATCTAAAAACACTCAACACGCTTCTTGACGGGAATATTCCTTCGTTGCACAGTTCATCATTTTCAAACTCGGTCACTTCACTCGTTCCAATCAATGCGACGCTTGGCGTTGAGGGATTACCACAAAGTGGGACCGGACAAACAGCGTTGATGACAGGAATGAACGCCTCGAAGTTTATCGGCAAACATTTTGGACCGTATCCTTACTCGACTCTGAAACCGATTATTCAGGAACAAAACATTTTCAAAACGCTTTCAGATAAAGAAAAGAAAGTTTTCTACGCTAACGCGTTCCCTCCAAAATATTTCGAATACATTAATTCTACAAAAATGAGGATGACAGCAATAACGTACTCTTGGCTGTCATCAGGATTTAGTTTGAACACACATGAAGTCCTTGCTCGCGGCGACGCGCTTTCTGCCGATATTACGAGTCAGCGTTGGAATGTTCAGGGATTTCCGAGTGTGCCGAATCTGACTCCCCTAGAAGCAGGCGAACGACTCGCTCAGTTTTCCGATGAGTACGATTTCACCTTGTTTGAATTTTATTACACCGACCACATCGGTCATAATCAATCAATGCAACAAGCTATTGAAGTGTTGGAATTGTTGGATGCTTTGTTGGAGGGAATCATCAGTCACTTTGATGCAGAACGAAATCTTTTTTTCCTCACAAGCGACCATGGAAACCTCGAAGATTTGTCAACGAAAACTCACACGCGAAATCCTGTTCCGTTATTGGCGTATGGTAAACGGCACAAGGAACTGACGTCGTCAGTGAAGAATCTGACACACGTTGTTCCTTCATTGTTGGAAATAATGGCATAAGAAGAAGGGAGGAAAATGTTTGACCGATATCCTGCAATAAAATTATGTGTTCCGTTTATTGTTGGCATTCTCATCGGTTGGCAGTTGAACATTTCTTTGTGGTGGTTCATCGCCGGACTTTCAATTCTTGCTCTGCTCTCCATCCTCTTTTTGAAGTTCAAACCACAAGAGAGTGTCACTTCGCTCTTTATTCTTTTTAGTTTAATGTTGTTCGGGATGTTCAAAATCTCGTTCGATGCAAAATATCAACCGAATAATTCGATCGAGCGATTTCTTACTGAGGAAGAACAGGAAGCAACGCTTGTCGGAGTTGTGAACGAACGGGCTGTTTCGAAAGGAGAGTATTACTCGCTTCGGATTGAGACGGAAACGCTGATGGTTTCGGGTTACGGGTTGCAGGTTACAGGTTTCAAGTTGAAACAACAAGTTGATGGAGATGCGATTGTTTCGATTCCTAAGAAAAACATTTCAAAAGATGTAATCGAAAATCTTTCTTATGGAAGAAAGGTAAATCTAACCGGAATGTTCAAACGCCCGCCGAGAGCAAGAAATCCCGGAGAATTTGATTATCGGAACTATCTCAAACTGCAAGGAATTTATGCGCAAGTGTATGTCCGGACTGACAGCAACATACAACTTGGCGAAAAAACGGGAACATGGATTCTTTCTGAAGTGATTCATCCGTTCAGAGATTGGATCAGCACGACGATGGATTCGCTCATTGGCGGCGAAGAAGCAAAACTTGTCAAGGGCTTGGTTATCGGTGAGCGAAGCGAGATTGACCCGTCAATCAAACTCGCGTTCACGAATGCGGGATTAATGCACATCCTCGCAGTCTCAGGTTTGAATGTCGGTTTGGTGGCGATAATGTTTTGGTCGGTCTTTTCTCTGTTCCGTTTTCCGCGTTCATTGATTGGAGTGCTGACCGTTCTCAGTCTTGTCTTTTTTATTTTTCTGACAGGTGCTGAAGCATCGGTAACCCGTGCTGTTATCATGGCATGTGTGTTTATCGGGGCGAAAATATTTGAACAACGAACCAGTTTATTGAACGCACTTGGTGTTGCCGCACTTGTCATTTTACTTATTGATTCGCGATGGCTGTTCGATGTCGGGTTTCAACTTTCATTCGTTGCGGTTCTTTCGCTTGCATACATTCTTCCGAAGTTAGAGCGACAAGTCAATACATTGCCGGAACGATTTCGGGCAAATTCTTTTTTTAGAAAGTACATTCTTCTTGCAACGGCAGTTACACTTTCAGCAACCATCGGAACGCTTCCACTCACAGCGTATTACTTTCACAAAATATCCATCGTCGGAATTGCGATGAACTTGCTTGCAGTTCCTGTTTCAGGAATTATTCTTGCATTGGGCTGTGCCGTTGTTTTGATGGCGGCAATTTCGACTTGGCTTGGTTCGATGTATGCAACGGTTGCGTATGCGTTTAGTTGGTTTCTCCTTCGATTTACAGAATGGGGCGGAAACTTACCATTCAGCGTGGTTGAAATAAACTTGAGTTTCCCTCAAGCGGTAGGAATGTTTGCCGTAATTTTATTCTTGCTTGAATTTCATCGTCCGCTTGTCAGGAGGCTCGGAATAATTTCTTTTTTGTTGATTGCCAATGTCGTTCTTTACTCGTCGCTTTTTGCAGAATCAAATTCTTCTCTGAAAATAACGATGCTTGATGTCGGGCAGGGAGATGCAATCGTTGTGCAACTTCCGAACGGGAAGACAATGTTGGTTGATGCCGGACCGATTGACAGCAAACGGGATGCAGGAACGAAAACAATTGCGCCTTTTCTGAAACGAATCGGAGTTGAGAAGATTGACGCGCTGTTTATCAGTCATCCGCACGCCGACCATCTTGGCGGAACGCCTGCGTTGCTGAGAGCAATTGAGGTTGGAACAATTTACGAATGTGGTGCGAAGAGCGAATCCAAACTTGTGAAAGAGATTGGACGATTGACGGATTCATTACAGATTGAGTCCAAGAAACTGCTTGCAGGAAATATCGTCACGGTAGATTCATCAGTAAGATTGTACATTCTTCATCCATTCGATGATAAGAATTCGTTCGAAGAGAATCTGAACAATCACTCACTTGTCATAAAACTCGTATATGGAACCACGAGCATTTTGTTTTCCGGCGATGCTGAGGAACCTGCTGAGCAAGAGATCACTGCTGCGTTTGATAATTTTCTTGATTGCGATGTCATCAAAGTAGGACATCATGGAAGCATCACAAGCAGTTCGGAAGAATTGTTGGAAAAGGTTACGCCGCAGATTGCGCTTGTTTCTGTCGGAAACAAAAACAAGTTCAAGCACCCGTCTCCGACCGTGATTCAAAGATTTCAGGATGGAGGATGCAAGGTTTTTCGAACGGACAAAATGGGAGCCATCGTGTTAGAATCCGATGGTCAGTCGTGGAAAGAAATTCAGTGGAGAGAAGATTGAATAATGCGGGAGGATTGATTATTTTACCACCGATTAAACGGATTCGATACGGAAAAACACAGATTCAATATCAGTGAAAATCTGTGGTAACATCTGTGCACTCCGTGGTGAATAAATAAAACATCTATGAACGAATCATTAAACAAAAAGAAAACAATCTGGGAAGACGTAACACTTGAACCTGTCTTGAAGAAATCAAGTGAACGTAAGAAACAATTTCAGACAGACTCAGGGATTGAGATTGAACGGCTCGCGCTTCCATCGGAGGCCGATTACGAAAAGCAACTTGGATTTCCGGGTGAGTATCCATTCACTCGCGGAGTCTATCCGACAATGTACCGCGGTCGCTTTTGGACGATGAGGCAATACGCGGGATTTGCAAGTGCGGAAGAATCAAACAAGCGGTACCGGTATTTGTTGAATCAGGGAACGACCGGGCTTTCCGTCGCATTTGATTTGCCGACACAAATGGGTTACGATTCTGACCACGCGTTCGCTGAAGGGGAAGTCGGGAAGGTCGGCGTTGCAATTGATTCTTTGCAGGACATGGAAACATTGTTCGATGGAATCACGCTCGACAAAATTACGACTTCGATGACCATCAACGCGACTGCAGCAATATTGCTTTGCATGTATGTTGCAGTTGCGAAGAAGCAAGGTTCTGATTTGAAGAAACTTTCCGGCACAATTCAGAACGATATCCTGAAAGAATATATTGCGCGAGGAACCTACATCTATCCGCCGAAGCAATCTATGCGGCTCGTAACGGATACATTCAGTTGGTGCGAGGAACATCTTCCGAAGTGGAATACAATTTCGATTAGCGGTTACCACATTCGTGAAGCAGGTTCGACAGCGGTTCAGGAAGTTGCATTTACGCTTGCCAATGCGATAGCGTATGTCCAATCAGCGGTTGATACGGGGTTGAATGTGGACAAGTTCGGAGCGCAACTCTCGTTCTTCTTCAATGCGCACAATAATTTCATAGAAGAAATTGCCAAGTTTCGGGCGGCGCGGAGGATGTGGGCGAACATTATGAAGGAACAATTTGGCGCAACGAATCCCGAATCCATGAAACTCAGATTTCATGCGCAAACCGGTGGCTCGACATTAACCGCGCAACAGATTGATAACAACATCGTGCGTGTTACGTTACAGGCGCTTGCGGCAACGCTTGGGGGATGTCAATCGCTCCACACCAACAGCAGGGATGAAGCGCTTGCGTTACCGACGGAAGAATCAGTGCGGATTGCTCTCCGTACTCAGCAAATCATCGCACATGAATCAGGCACGGCGGATTCGGTTGACCCGCTCGGTGGTTCCTTCCTTCTTGAACAGATGACGGATGAAGTAGAGCGACGTGCGTGGGAATATCTTGATAAAATCAAATCGCTCGGCGGCGCGGTGAAAGCAATCGAGCAAAGTTATTATCAAACGGAAATCGCGACGAGCGCATACGAGTATCAAAAAGCAATCGAGAAGAAAGAGAAAATAATTGTCGGTGTGAACGAGTTCGCAATTGAGGAAACGAATCAACCTCCGTTATTCAAAGTGGATGAAACGGTACGTTCAGTTCAAAGTGAAAAGTTAACAGCCTTAAGACAACAGCGAGATAACAAACAAGTGAATGTTTCTTTACAATTGTTGAAGCAAGCAGCGAACGGAAGCGAGAATGTTTTACCACATATTCTCTCATGCGTTGAAGCGTATGGTACGCTGGGGGAAATTTCGGATGCTTTGAGAGGTGTGTGGGGAGAATATTGAGGATTTCTGATTTAAGATTTCTTATTTCTGATTGCAGGAACTTCATGTACCATGAGGGCTTCCCTTCCGACCTGATGAACACTCGCCGAGGTAATTTGAAATTGATTGAAGTTCTCTCGGTATTGAACTATCTCCTTTTGAAATAGCAGTATTTCGAACCAACATAGTACTATTTTCCTCCAACACATCACTATTTCCCACCGGCATAGTACTATTTTCCTCCAACACAGCACTATTTCCCACCGAAATAGTACTATTTTCCTCAAGTATAGCACTATTTTCCACAGATATAGTACTATTTCCCACCAAAATAGTACTGTGTTGTACCAGAATAGTGCTGTTTCTGACCGAAATAGTACTATGTTTTACAAAATATGCTTGATTTAATTTGTTTTCAAAGGATATGGATAAATTATTGGCTCGTCAGGACATTCTGAAAATACTTTTGGGAAAGGAAGATTGGAGTCCACTCCACGATAGTTGCTGAAAGGAAAAAGGGCTCTAGTTTTTATACTGGGAAGGAGTTGCACTCCTGACCTGTTGTTGGTCGGGAGTGTAACTCCATTCCAGACGAGATTACATTACAACGGAGGGCGTTGTAATGAGAATAAACTTCCGACACAACATTAAACCTAGGCGCTTTCTAGTTCGTGAACATTTCTGATAATGTCCTCAATGTTAATATCCATTATTTCGATGTTCACTATATGACCTTGCGCGTCATAGTCGAGAACAACATTCTCTTTGATTTCACTATCAACACTTTTGTCTTCACGAAGACGAATGTTGAGAATTTTGACTTCCGGGTCGTATTGAATTTTAGGCATAACGTTCTAAATATTTTTTTACTTTAGATGTTTCAATAACGGTAATTATTTTTCTTGTTTCAAGTTGTCGTGGATGCGGCTTTGCTCTAATGAGAAGTGATTCGTCCTAAATTTTTTAGTTCACTATTTCTGAGTTTCTCAGATATATATTTTTTGAACTCTTCAAACGCCATGTCCTTCGTTTCTTCATCTATCCTATTTCGAATATCACGCATCATTTTTACGGCATCAAATTGTTTTGTTGTCTGTTCAGTTTTCATAGTTAATAATTTCCTTTGGACTTCTGATTTCAATCATCGGATAACCGTGTTTCACATTTACGGCATTATATCCTCTGATTCTATCAAGATTGACAATATGCTTGAAATTCCAACTTACCAACACGTCAACGTTGTTCACTGTCGCAAGAGCAATGTGCCGGCAATCTTCGATGCTTGTTTTCCCTACAACGTTTTCGGTAATGTACATATCTGCTAACCGAACGACTTCTTCCGTAATCTCTACTCTTTCAAATGTGCCTTTCGGGTACCGGAGTAACAATTGCCTGACATGTTGGGGTGCATTGATTAATTCAAGTTCAAGGAGGTCTGAAACAACAAAGTTCAGTTCACCATTTTCAAATCTTAGAAACAATCGTTGTGTTGCTTCCTTGAACTCGTCATCGAAGTAACCGCCAATAACAGACGTGTCAATGTAAATTCTTTGCTTCATGCAGGAATAATGTACTCCCCTCCGGTGTGAAAAACAAAAAATGTGTGGTAAGTTATTGCTCGTTTTAAGGTGGTTGCAAGTTCACCTTCTTCCCAACGTTTTAGTTCATACGCGCGAAGTGTCTGATGCAACATTCCCACGCCCACCACAGCGGGTCGTTGACCTGATAAATGATGGGAGCGTGGGAACGAGATGAAATAATCCTTTATTTTGCTTATTTCAAAAATACTCCTTACCATTGCATCCAGAAAAAGGTGCCTGCTTCGTTAAAGCAGTCAGGAAAGAAAAAAGTGGGAACCACGCAACGATACAATCGAACTATGTTCACACGAATCACATGAGGAAAAAATATTTCACAACTCAGCTCTAAAAACCTCATCGCCGGAGTACCGGAACTACGGAAATACAGATACGTCTATATCGTTGACGACGTAGAAGTAGGCTTGGTTCTGGAGTTGAGTGTGATGGTGATGATATAAATAAATGATAAACCAAAAACGAAATACACTAACCATAGGTTCGTCTGTCATGCCAATTTTGGTGGATGGACGAATCTGTGGGGGTTGTGGTACTAAGTCAACCGCTACCACCGTCTTACTTTTTAAATAGATCTCGGAGAACAGATTTGGATACTCAATCTTTGCATCCCAATTACAATAGTAGTCACGCACTTGTTATAGGTATTAATTCATATCCGTCAGCACCTCCTTTGAGATATGCAGTAAACGATGCGATCGCTGTTTCGGAGTTGCTTAAGAACCAATTTGGTTTTAGCGAATCCAATATTCACTTGCTTCTTGACGAAAAGGCAACTCATGATTCAATTATCGATAGTTTCATGTCGTTTACCTCTCAAGGAACTGTCCCTGATGATAGGCTTCTATTCTTCTTTGCGGGCCACGGTTTTACTATTCGATCTAGGAGAGGTGATGTGGGATACTTTCTAAAATCCGACATGGAAAATTATGAGGGGCAAATCCAACAAATACGTGAAAAGTAAGAACTAGATACACCTATGAAATGGTGGATGAGGAAATAAAACAGAGGAACGAGAACGAACGATGTTCAAAAAAAGAGAACTCCGTTATCCTTTAAATAAAGCACACCCCTGCCCTCTTGACGAGTGCCAATCCTTGAACAAGTCTTCTGTATCTATTGAGCGAGTCCTTCTGTTGTGCTACACACCGAGCGGGATGTGTCGCATGGTCAAATACGACCGTGCAAGAAATTCC